>DASSYL010000247.1:0-9415 GCA_035703315.1 Candidatus Acidiferrum sp.
CTTCGCAGCGTGTTTTCCAGATGCTGGATGCTTTTCACGCAGCCTTTGCGGCCATGGTGGACGTGGCCAAACCGGTGATTTGCGTGGTGAACGGGCCAGCCATCGGCGGCGGCGCGGAACTGGCCGCATTCGGCGACATGGTCATCGCCACGCCGAAAGCCCGCTTCGCACAGCCCGAAATCACCATCGGCATGTTCCCGCCGCTAGCCTCCACGATTCTTCCTTATTTAGTGGGGCCAAAAGTCGCGCTGGAACTTGTCCTTACCGGCGAGCCGGTAACGGCCGAACGCGCCCTCGATCTTGGCTTGGTCAATCGCCTCGTTCCGGAAGCGCAACTGGAAACGACGGTAAAGGATCTGCTCGCCCGCATGACCGGCCATTCCGGTGCCGTGCTCACCATGGCCAAAAAAGCCATCCTCGGCGGCATGGGTATGTCCCTCCGTGACGGCTTGAAGCACTCAATGGGCATTTTTCTGAACGAGCTGTATCGCCTCGAAGATTCGCAGGAAGGCCTGCACGCTCTAGTCGAAAAGCGCAAACCCAATTGGAAGAACCGCTAGCTAACCCGCTGGGGGCACATCCGGTAACTCGCATTGACGCACCCGCCGTTCGCAGCTTACACTCTCCATACAATTTGCAGGCAAGGGCAGCGGGGAAGGCCGTGCGATTCGGCCGCGGTCCCGCCACTGTATTCGGCTCCAAGCCGTAAGCCAGGCTACCCTCCCATGCCGCAGTTCGCGAAACTCCTCGCGAGAGGGAGTTCCCGTTGGTGGCCCGATGAGACTCGCGGGCCATTTTTGTTTTTATCCTGTCGCAGACAAGGAATCGGGCTCGTTCGGCAGAGCCTTTCGCCAATTTGAGTTACCGCATCCCAACGCACCTGCGCCGCCCAGCCACGGTTGGTATTCTGCTTTGCGCGACGCTTTTCTTGGGCCTCCGAGCAAACGCCGAACAAGGCAGCGTCTCTGCGAATCACGGATCTTTTCGCACCGTTTCCGATGAGACGGGCCGCACCGTACGAATTCCGGTTCCTGTCCGCCGCGTTGTTTCCCTGGCGCCCAGTGTAACCGAATCGATCTACGCTCTCGGTCTCGAAAATCTCCTGGTCGGTGACACCGACTATTGCGACTATCCCGAAGCGGCCACTAAGATCCACAAGGTCGGCGGCGCCACCAATCCCAGCTTGGAAGAAATCGCACACCTCAAGCCGGACGTCGTGCTGGTCATCAAGAGCCTGAACCGTCTCGAAACCGTCCAACAGCTCGAGCGCCTCGGCATAGCAACCTACTCCACCGACCCGCACAGCATGAACGAAATTCGCAGCTCCGTTCACCGCCTCGCCGACGTCTTGGGGAATCCGGCCGCGGGCGAAACCCTGGATGCGCAGCTGCTGCAAAGAGAAAAGCTCTTGCGGCAGAAACTGCAAACGATTCAGGCGACTCGCGCACTTTTCGTCGTGTGGACCGATCCACTCATCTCTGTTGGCAAGCACACTTTTATTGCCGATGCGCTCACCCACGCTGGAGCAGTTTCCGTGGTCGAGTCCTCGCAGGACTGGCCGCACATCAGCCTGGAAGAGATGGTCCGTCTCCAGCCCGATTTTCTGGTCTTTGCCAGCAGCCATTCCGAACAAGTAGCGCACGATGTGGAAGCGCTCGCCAAGCGTCCTGGCTGGGATCTTCTCGATGCAGTGAAACACCGCAAGTTTGCTGTGATCAGCGAAGCCATCAATCGGCCTGCGCCGCGTTTGTTTTCCGCGGTGGAAGACCTGGCGCAGCAACTCCATCCCGAAGCGTTCGCCGAATCATCCGCTACAACTCAGGCCAACACGGTCGCAAAGGGCAAAAACTGATGCGGCCACTGACCCTCAGCCGCATTTTGCTGCAATGTCTCATCCTCGCAGTCATTCTTTTCTGCGTGATGGTTCTCGCTCTCAAATTTGGCGCCATCCACGTCTCGCTTTACGGCCTCGGCCGAGATTTGCTCCGCGTTTTTCTTGGCAAGACCAGTGATGTCTCTACCGAATACAGCCTCATCCTTAACCTTCGTCTCCCGCGCATTCTGCTGGGTGCGCTCGTCGGCGCAGCTCTTTCCATCGCCGGCACCAGCTTCCAAGCGCTTCTGCGTAATCCACTTGCCGACCCGTATGTCCTTGGTGTTTCCAGTGGCGCTGCCGTCGGTGCCATCCTCGCTCTCCTCGTCGAGCCGCGTCTCGCGCTGACGCCCGAAATCGCCGCGGTGTTCACTCCGCTCGGCGCATTTCTGGGTGCCGCGGTTGCGATTGCCTCCGTTTATCTCCTTGGCCATCGCAATGGCCAGATTGACAGCAGCACCCTCCTCCTCGGTGGAGTCATCATCGCCTCGCTTTTGTCCGCTCTCATTGCATTGCTGTTGACCACTTTGCCGAGTAGCAATTTCCGTGGCATGACCTATTGGCTCATGGGGGAACTGACAGCTGTTCCTTCCAGGCCGCTCGCCTGGGTCCTGCGCGTAGGTCTGGCTGTAGCGGCGGTCGTGATTTATTCCACTGCTTCCGATCTCAACCTCCTCCTCTCCGGCGAAAAGGAAGCCATGCACCTTGGTGTAGACGTTCGCCGCGTGCGCCTGATCGTGTACATCGCGGCCTCCGCGCTCACGGGGCTGGCCGTTTCCGTCAGCGGCGCCATCGGCTACGTCGGCCTGCTCATCCCGCACCTGATGCGCATGATTTATGGCGCCGATCACCGCATTTTGATCCCCGCGTCGGCATTCGGCGGCGCCATCGCCGTAGTTATCGCGGATATCCTCGCGCGCACCATCGCCGCACCGAACGAACTCCCCGTCGGCGCCATTACCGCCATCGCCGGTGCGCCGCTCTTCATCTATCTCCTCCGCCGGAGGTTCGCATGACTTCCGCGGTAAAGTCCGGCAACCGCACCGCCGGCGAGGCCACCCGCAATTCGAACGACCCGCGCCTCAGCGTCGAGCAAGTCAGCTACGCTTACGCGCCCAATCCTCAGCAGGCTCCCGTCTTCACTCTCGAAGCCACCAGCTTCCAGGCCAAAGCCGGCGAAGTCGTTGCCGTCCTCGGACCAAACGCCAGCGGCAAATCCACGCTTCTGCAAATCATTTCCGGCGCGCTCCCGCCACTTTCCGGCCGCGTCCTGCTCAATGGCTTCGTAACCCATCAACTCGAACCCCGCACGCGCGGCCAGCGCATCGCTATGGTCCAGCAGGAAAGCCAGCTTCTCTTCCCATCGAAAGCTTGGGAATTTGTCCTGCAGGGCCGCCATCCCTACGGCAAATCGCTGCGCTTCGAATCCGACGAAGACGTCACTATCGCGCAAAACGCCCTGGCGCAAGTCGGCGCCGAATATCTCGGCGACCGTTGGATGGACCAGATCTCCGGCGGCGAAAAACAGCGTGTCATCCTCGCTCGAGCTCTAGCCCAGCAGCCGCTGTTACTTCTTCTCGACGAGCCGACCCTCCATCTCGACATCGGCGCGCAAGTCGACTTGCTAGAAACATTGCGCCGCCTCGCCGCTGAAAATCGCTACACCGTCGTCGTGGTCACCCACGAACTGAACCTGGCCGGTGAATATGCCGACCAGGTCGTGTTGCTGCAAAAAGGCAAAGCGCTCCGAGTCGGCCCGCCGGCCACCGTCTACCAGCGCGATTTGCTCGAACAGGTTTTCCAGACGCAACTCACTGTGGAGACCGGCTCGTCCGGCCGCCCCCGCGTGAGCATTTTGTCTGGACCGCAGTAAATGTTGTCATGCCGAGCGCGGATTTTGCGCGAGGTATCTGCTGCTCCGAGCCGCGCTGATTTTGCTGCGGCACTCTAGCAACCCCTAGCGGGCTTTGCCCCTCCACAACAATCGCGGACTTCGTGCACGGGAAGACGGAGCTCTTGTGGCAGCGGGTTGCTTTCGCTGCCAGAGCCAGCCGTCGCCGCCGCGCGACTGTAAAGCGGAATTTGCAGGCCGCCACTGCCAACGCGCATCGCCATCGGCGACGCGCAACGCGGGAAGGCGCTTGCAGCTTGCCCTGATATTCGAAGGGCACCGCCGCCAAGCCAGGAGACCGGCGAGGTCCGCAGTCCTGAGCAGTTGTAGCAGCGGCTCTATGCCGCTGTCCTGACTCTTCGGGAACAGCCTTCAACTCCCGCGCGTGAGGGAGCGGAGGAGACCAATGAAAACTTTTCTGCTTGGCGTTCTCGCTTCTCTGATTTTCTTCTGCACTACCGCAGTCTCATCACCGCAGCAATCTTCTTTACCCGACGCGCAACTCAAAGGCATTCTTCTCGACGCCAGCGGCGCCGGTGTAGGTGGAGTTCAGATCGTCGCGCAACTCACCGGCGATTCGCAGTCCCATCTTTGGAAAGCCACCAGCACCACCGACGGCGCCTACACGTTGACGCTTCCTCCCGGCACCTATCACGTCGTTTTCCAGCGCAAGTCTTTCGTCACTCGCGAACTCGACCTTGACCTCAACGTTGCGAATTCGCCGCGCACGCTCGACCTCCGCCTCGATCTCGAACGCCTCTCTTCCAGTGTCGTCGTCACCGCGCAATCCCAGCCGGTGCAAATTCAGCAAACCACTGCTCCGGTCGACGTCATCACCCGCGAAGACATCAACGCTCGCCTCTTTGTCACTCTGCCCGACGCACTGCTCACTTCGCCCGGCGCCGCCATCGGCCGCACCGGTCCCAGCGGTGGCTCCGCTTCCGTTTTTCTCAATGGCGGCAACTCCGCCTACACCAAAGTCCTGGTTGACGGCACTCCCATCAACGAACCCGGCAACGCCGTGGACTTCGCCAACTTCACCCTCGACAACATCGACAAAGTCGAAGTCGTGCGCGGCGCCGAATCCGCCATTTACGGCTCCGATGCCGTTTCCGGTGTCATTCAGGTCTTCACCCACCGCGGCACAACACGCATTCCTGAAGTCTTGATCTTCGCCGAAGGCGGAAATTTCGACACCGGACGCGGCGGCGCGCAATTCAGCGGCCTCCTCGGCAATTTCGACTATTCCGGAGCTGCCTCTTACTTCTCCACAAATGGCCCGCAGGAGTTGAACGCTTTCCTCAATCGCACCCTCTCAGGCAACTTCGGTTACCGCCTCGGCGAAGACAATCAGCTCCGCCTAACCCTGCGCAATAACACCAGCAACGCGCAAACTCCCGGCCAGACGCTTCTCGAGCCGCCCAACCCCGATGCTCACACCGACTACCACTTCTTTAGTTCCAACGCCCGCTGGGATTTCGTCACCGGAAAACACTGGCATCACCAAATCATGGGCGCCGAATCCTACAATCGCCAGTTCACCGCCAATCCCATGCAAAGCTTTTACGCCACGGACCCCTTTGCCTTCTGTCCGCAAACCAATCCTTCCGCTGTCGCCACCGCCGAATTCTGCGACTTCACCGATCCCGGCAGTCATTACCAGTACAACCGCGCCAGCCTCAACGCCCAATCCAGCTATCTGCTCGAAAATTTCTCCGCCACTGCTGGCTATGTCTACGAAGTCGAGAACGCCTCCATTCCATTTCTCGCCGAAGGCCACGTCCGCCGCAATAATCAGGCCGGCTTTCTCGATTTCCGCTACTCACCTCATCCGCGCGCTTCCATCAACGCGGGCGTCCGCGCCGAAGCCAATGGATACTTCGGCACGCACGTTGTCCCGCGCGTCGGTGCTTCGCTCGCTCTTCTCCAGGGCCGCGGCTTCTGGGGCGAAACCCGTCTCCGCGCCTTCTATGGCCAAGGCATCAAGGAACCACGCTTCGATCAGATCTTCGACGACGCCTTCGGCGACATCGGCAATCCCAACCTCAAACCCGAATCCAGCAAAACTTGGACGGTCGGCCTCGACCAGAAGCTCGACAGCGATCGCTTCCGCCTCACCGGCGAATATTTTTCCAGCCGCTTCTACAACATGATCAGCTTCGCTTTTTGCGATTCCTCCAACAATTTCTGCAACCTGCCGCCCGGCACTGGCCCTGTTTTTGGCTTCGGCTATTTTTTTAACACTGATCGTTCCCGCGCTCGCGGTACGAACATCACCGCCGAAGCCAAAGTTATTCGCTGGCTCACGCTGAGAGGGAACTATACCTACGACGACAGCCTGATTCTCGCTGCTGCCAACCCGTTCGATCCGACTCAGCTTCCCGGCAACCGCCTCGCGCGCCGCCCTGTCAACTCTGGTTCGCTCACCGCGCTCGCCACTTGGCGCCGTTTCGGTGTCGTGCTCTCTGGCTACTTCTCGGGCCAGCGTACGGATTCCGATTTTCTCGGGCTCGACCTCACACGCACTCCCGGCTACGCTCGTTTCGATCTCGCCACCACATATCAATTCACTCGCGGCGTCTCCCTGTACCTCCGCGCCGCCAACCTCTTCGATAAGTCCTATCAGGACGCCCTCGGCTACCCTGCTCTCGGCCGCGAATTCCGCATAGGCATGAACTATCGCTTCGGCGGCCACAACTGATGATTTTCCACATCGCGGCTGCCGCACCCTTTGATTTTGTAAGGGGTGCGGGTTTCTCGAGAACAACGAAAGGCCAATCATGACCTCAATCCCGATACCACAGCCTGATCCGCCCGCTCCCGTCCTCTTCTGCTGGAGCGGTGGCAAAGACAGCGCTCTCGCCCTTCACGCGCTTCGCCAGCGCCCCGACGTCCGCATCACCGGTCTCCTCACCACCGTGACCGAAGACTACGACCGCATCAGCATGCATGGTGTCCGCCGAGCATTGCTCCTCCAGCAAGCCGAAGCTCTCGGCCTGCCCCTCGAAGAAGTCCGCATCCCGCCGCAATGCGTCAATCCCATTTACGAATCCCGTATGGAGCACGCTCTCCGCTCTCAACTTGCCGCCGGCGTCCGCATCGTAGCTTTTGGCGACATCTTCCTTCAAGACCTGCGCGAGTACCGCGAGCGCAACCTCGCCCGCCTCGGCATGCACGCCATCTTTCCGATCTGGAAGCGTGACACGCGCGAACTCGCTTGCAAATTCTGCCAGCAAGGGTTCCGCGCCATCGCCGTCTGCGTGGATCCCAAAAAGCTCGATCGCAGCTTCGCCGGCCGTGAACTTACGCCCGATTTTTTCTCCGATCTTCCCGCAGGCGTAGACCGCTGTGGCGAAAACGGCGAATTCCACAGCTTCGTCTTCGCTGGCCCCATCTTCCGCCGCCCGGTCGCAGTCCAACGCGGCGAAATCGTCGATCGCGACGGCTTTACGTTTTGTGATCTGAAGGAGCAAACGCCATGAAGTCAGAAAATGAAAACAACGATCGCAATCTCTATTTTCTACGATTTCTCATCGCAGCATTGATGATCCTCGTCGCCGCCGCTCTACGCATCCTCCCTCACCCCTCTAACTTCACCCCCATCGGCGCCATGGCCATCTTCGCCGGTTCTCTCTTCCGCAACCGCTCGGTGGCCTTCCTGCTACCGCTGACGGCTCTATTCGCTGGCGATCTTTTCCTGGGCCTCTACAAACTCATGTTCATCGTCTATATCAGCTTCGCTCTAAGCGTCGCCATCGGCCGCTGGGTCGCACCGTGGCGCAGGCATGTCCGTGCCATCTCGCGATTTTCGCAAGATGAATCCTGCCTGCGCGATTCGACGCTGTTTCCCATGCTCCCTCGCGTTGCCGGCGCCGCCTTCCTCGGCGCCCTGCTATTCTTCGTCGTCACAAATTTCGCGCTGTGGGTTCTCAGCGATTTCTATCCGAAAACGTCCGCTGGCCTGGCCGCCTGCTTCATCGCCGCTATCCCCTACTTCTGGAACACCCTCGCCGGCGACGCTCTCTACGCCACCATTCTCTTCGGCGGCTATGCGCTGGCGGAAAAATTTCTGGCGCCGACGGCCCAGTCGCAAAAGGACAACGCTTATGACTTGTGAAGCGCCTGAGGAACAACGCCCACGCCCCGAAGTCCCGCGCGTCGGAGTTGGCGTGCTTCTGATCGATTCCGAAGACCGCGTTCTCCTCACGCTGCGCAAGCGCGCTCCCGAAGCCGGCCGCTGGAGCATCGTCGGCGGCAAAGTGGATTTCCTGGAGAACCTGGAACAATCTGCTGTGCGTGAAGCTAGAGAAGAAGCCGGGGTCGAAGTCGAACTGCTTCGTCTCTTATGCCTGACCGATCACGTTCTGCCGGACGAAGCCCAACACTGGGTCTCGCCCGCCTACCTCGGGAGAATCGTCGGTGGTGAACCGCGAAATTGCGAACCCGACAAAACCCAGGAAGTGAAATGGTTTGCGCTCGATAGCGTTCCCGAAAACCTAACCATGACTGCGCAAAACGCCATCGCCGCCTATCTCGCCTTAGGAGGCTGCGGCTCTGGCCCCCACGCTGGCCCGCCAGCACCAAGGGGCTTTAGCTCCTGAAGAGCCTGAACACTCATTCAATGGTCCCTGGTGGCTGCGGAATAAACTGTTTTTGCGATGCGGGCCATCACTGCCTCACGGGTCGCTTCATCGGCCCTCGAATCGGTCACAAAAACCGCCAGCGCCAGCCGCCGTCCATCCGGCAGCGTAATCAGCCCAATGTCGTTCGTCGCGGAGGCCACTCCGTCTTTCACTCCCGACGTACCCGTCTTGTGCATCACGATCGTACCTCGGGGAAGTCCAGCCCTCATGCGGTGCGGCCCAGTGGGTGAATCCTTCATCCAGCCCAACAGCAGCTGCGTGTGCTCGGTGGTAAGAGGAGAGTTGTCGCTCAAGCGTCGAAGCAGCTGCACCGCGCCAGCCGGCTCCAGCCAGTTCCGATATTGCGCCGACGCATCGCGATGCAACGCGTGCTCGCCGTCTTCCAGGCGAAATCCTTGCACCCCAAGCGATTTGATATACGTGTCCACATTGGCCGGACCGCCCACTACGCGCAGCACAGTATCCGCCGCCGCGTTATCACTCAGCGAAGCCGCCAAACGCAGCAGCTCGCGCAACGGCACATCCGCATCGCCGTTCGGATATTTGTCCTGCAATGGACTGTAGGTCTCCGGCAGAATCCGGTCGCTCGGCAAAAATCGTATCGGCTGGTCCAAAGAAAATTTCCCTTCCTCCACCAGGTGCAGCCCATACACCGCCAGCGGTAGCTTGAACACCGACTGCATCGGTGGCCGCGAGTGCACCTCCAGATCGCAATTCAACTCACTACCCGGTAGTGAACACGCAACGGCCACCTTGCCGCGCGCCTCCGCCGCAATCTTCCGAATCTGTTGTTGCAATGAAGCCTGCGCGGAAACAGAACTGGTTAGCAGAAAGAACACGGGCACGAGTCGCATCGCAGCAGGATAGCAAACACGGACTCTCCGGGCAGGAGTCCCCATTTTGAAACTTCACCCCTGACCCAACCGCGGACCAACCCCCTTTTTTGCTCCCCTTAGCATGTCTCCCACTCGGATATACACTGGTGCAAAGCGTTTCTCGTATCCCCTT
>DASSYL010000443.1:0-4898 GCA_035703315.1 Candidatus Acidiferrum sp.
CGCAGGCGAAATTCTGAAGCAACGCGGGGTGGATCCGCAGAGCTACAAATCGGTGGCGACGTTCGTGGACGTGACAGATCCCACGGCGAGCGAATATCTCCGGCAGAAAATCGGCGTGAAAGCGCTGAATGAGACTTACGAAAAGCAAGTGCCCGGCGCTTTGTGGGACGTGCGATTTTTCCGCGACCAAAAAACCGAAGAATATTCCGTGATTCTGCGGCCGGATGGGACGTTGCACAGCGTGCATCACGAAATAGAGGAGAAGGCCGCTGGCGCGTCGCTGTCGAAGGAAGAGGCTATTGTAAAGGCTACAGCTTACCTTGCGAGCGAAAACAAGATTGACCCTTCACGGTGGAATTTAGTGGATTCGAGTTCAGAAAAACGGCCGAATCGGATTGACCACACGTTGATTTGGCAGGCGAAGGAGCCACTCGATTCGCAGCATGCCGCAACCAACGCCGATCCGGCGACGCATGCGTTCCGGCGGACACAAGTGACCGTGCTGGGCGATGAAGTAACGAACTATCGCACGTTCATCAAGATTCCCGACGAATGGCGGCGCAAGCAGGACTTGCAGTCCATCTGGCGGACCCTGCATAGCGTCTTTGTGCTTTGCCTGCCTCTCGGAATCGGAATCGCCGCGCTGGTTTTCTTCTTACGCGAAATCAAGTCTGACTTGATGAAACAGGTGCCATGGCGCCGGCTAACCGGCTGGGGATTGTTCGCGCTGGCGGCTTTCTTGGCGACTAGCGCGTTCGGCGACCGCATTCCGATGCTCCTTAGTCAGTACAAGACATCGGTTCCGCTGAAATACATGTACGGCGGGCTAGCGATCGGATTCACCGTCGGCGCACTCTTCTATCTGGGGCTGGTTGTAATTCTCTTCGCGATGGGATGGTTTTTCCTAAAGCAGGCGTATGGCAGCGTGCAGTGGCCGGGCTGGCGGGGGATGCCGCCGGATTACTATCGCGACGCATTGTTCATCGGAATTGGCGGAACGGCAGCGATGATTGCGCTCAGCCGGGCTACGGAATTCGTGCTGCGCCGGTGGCCGACGCCTCATCGCGCGTTTCCGGCCGGCTTCGGGCTGGACTTTGATTCGTATGTGCCGGGCATTTCGATTTCCGCCGCGGCAGTTCTGCATGGTCTGCTTTTTGCCGCTGCGCTCGTGGCAGTGGGCGGATTCGTGCTGGCGCACTGCAAGTCCCCGCTGCTTCGCATAATGCTGTTTGTGGCGGCATCGGTGGCGCTGGTGAGCGGATGGGGGAGCCCAGCGGATTTTCTGAAACAGTGGCTCGCGCAGCTGATTTTGCTGGCGGTGGTCCTGTTCGGAATTGTGCGCGTCGCACGGTTGAACCTGCTGGGATATTTCCTCGTGCTGGCGATTCCTTCGCTGATTCTGGGCGCGCAAGAGCTGCTGTCGCAGCCCAACGGCCTTTACCGCCAGCAGGGGTACATCGTGATTGCCGCGCTGACAGCGCTGCTCCTTTGGCCTCTGGTGGAGTGGATGAAGGCTGCGTCGTCTACGGTCGCAACGACGACGGAGCCGGGCTAAAACCCGGCGCTACAACACCTTGAACAGTTGGTCTGCGCAAGGCTGACCCGAAACGGCGGTTCGATTTCCTAGAAACAAATAGATGACTTCGTTCGTTGTATGAGATAAGAGGAGTGGCTGCTTACGTGAACGATAGTGGTGCGTCCAAATTGGATGACACCGCGGCGCTGCGCGCCAGGCTAGGCCGCGTTGATTCGGCTAACTTGCCGAAAATCAACGTTCAGCGCGATCGTACGCGAATAGAAAGCGAATATGCCACTTCCCCAATGGGCGTTGGCTTTGGCCGATAGCGCAGGCAAGTCCGGCGAACACCAAGCCGTACTCGCCACGGTGACCGCATTGCCGGAATTGGACGAACGTGCCCTCGTCGTCGAGGCTCAGGCCGGAAATCGCGCGGCCTTTGAGGAACTGGTTCGCCGATTCGACCGGGATGTGCTGCGCCTGGCGCTGAACCTGATGAAGCGGCCCGAGGACGCCCGGGACGTCTATCAAGAAGCCTTCCTGAAGGTCTACCGCAATCTGCACCGCTTCCGCTTTGAATGCAGTTTCTACACCTGGCTGTACCGCATTGTCACCAACGTTTGCCTCGACCATCTGCGCCGGCGCCAAGCCCGCCCCGAAGACCAAGCTCCCGAAGTTCTGGTGAACCGCCAGGAAGAAGGCACACGCGACTTTTTTGAAGTGCAGCGCGAGCACCGGCCGGCGCTGGATCCGGAGCGCAGCCTGATCGGCAAAGAGATTCGTTCGCGCCTGGCGAAAGCGATGGAGCGGCTGTCACCGCGCGAACGCGTGGTGTTTGAGATGAAGCATTATCAGGGATTGAAGTTGCGGGCGATCGGTGACGCTTTGGGTACGACGGAAGAGACGGTGAAAAATTCGCTGTTTCGCGCGACTCGCAAACTGCGGCAGGAACTGGGGGAGCTGCGATGAGCGGCTTCGCTTCCAATGGCGGACGTAAGATGAACTGCGATGAGGTCGCTCCACTGCTGGTGTTTTTGGCATGCGACGAAGTGACTGCGGAGGAGCGCAGTGGAATTAAAAGCCACATCGCGGAATGCGCGGAATGCCGCGCGCAGCTGGCGGAAGTCGGCGAATTTCAAGAAAATCTGGCGACGGTGCCACAATCAGCGGATGAGTTGGATCGAACGGGCACGCTGCTGGCGCAATGTCGCAGCGAACTTTCCGAATCGCTGGATGAGATGTCAGCGCCGCCAGTGGAACAAGAGTCCTGGCGGCCTTTTAGTTTTGTGCGGAGATGGATGGCCTTGCGGCCGGGCTGGAGTGCTGTGGGATTGCTGGCGGCCGGCGCAATTTTGGGAGTGCAACTCTTGCAGTGGCTACCGACCAACGATTCGAATTTGAATTTCCGGGCCGTCAATGTTTCGGCCGCGCAGAGAATCACGGACGATCAGCTGGCGAAGATGGCGGTTTCTGGAATCAACTTCGCGCCGAACGCCGATGGAGCGCCGGGAACATTGCAAGTGCAATTGAGGGCGGAACAGCCGGTCGTGCTGTCGGGAAATCTGGACGATTCCGACATGCGCCGCGTGCTGACCTACGTGGTGAAGAACAGCGAGCGCTTTGATCCGGGTGTGCGGCTGGATTGCCTGGACGCGCTGCGCTCGAAGATCGGCGATGCGGAAATTCGCGATGCCCTGCTGGATGCGGCACGGCATGATAAAAATCCCGCGGTGCGCATGAAGGCGCTGGAATCGCTGCGCGAGGTTGCGTCGGAAGAAGATGTCCGCGACGCCGTGCTGGAATCGCTGGAAGAGGATGCGAATCCGGGTGTGCGTGTGGAGGCGATCAATCTGCTGGTGCGTTCGCTGGAAATGCCGTCCATGCCTGCACCGGGCGTGAACTCGGACGAGCCAATGGTCGAGCAGACGGCTCCGGCGGCGCTGGCGGAGTCAGATCCATCGGTGCGCCGGGTGTTGCGAGCGCTAGAGCAGTTGCGGCGCAAGGACCCAAATCATTATGTGCGGCTACGGAGCGCGGCAGCGCTTCGCCAGATTGGCCCGGCGGAAGTTCAATAACAGAGCGGAATGATAGGGCGCATCGGCAGCGAGTTTTCCGAAGTCAGAAAGAAGTGATGCAGGAGAACGCGGAGCAAGTTCGCGCAGAAATCGCTTTGCCAGAACGTTTAGCCAGGACTTGAATGATCGAGATTAACTCCATCTCCCGAATTGCCATTCGCCAACTGGCCGCCGCACTCTTCTTGGCGGCAATTTCTTCCCTGGTGGTTTCCGCTACGGAACCGGGAGTGCACGTTGTCGTCGGGGAACGCGGGACTGAGCCGCCCGGGCGCCACGTTACCCGCGATTTGAGTGGAGTTTTAACCACCGGCGAAAATCTGACACTCAAGCTGAACACGGATCTTGGTTCGCTGCGTATTGTGCCGCTACAACCCGGCGCCACTCCTGTGGTGCGCTATTCGGTACACCTTGAAACGGATGCGCGGGGCGAAGCCGCCGCGCAACTGCTGGATCGCTACGCATTCAATGCGAAGAGCACGCCAGCGGGCGCGGAAATCACCGGCAACCTCCCGCAGCTTTCGCGTGGAAATGGCGGAGCCCAGTTCTGGGTGCACTACGAAATCGCTGTTCCGGCAAGCTACAGCCTGGACGTAACGACCGGTGCTGGCGATATTCAAACGTTTGACGTGGGCGGAACAGCCACGCTGGTGACCGAAGGCGGCAACATCGTCGGTGGCAGGATCGGAACCAATTTTATTCGAGGACAAAAAGCGCGAGGTCGCGGCAATCTAACGCGGCTGGTCGGCAAACTGCAGACACAGGGCGGCCACATTCAAGTGGATGATGTGGCGGGAGACCTGACGGCGTTCACGGCCGGCGGCCACATCAACACCGGCCGCATCTTTGGAGAGGCGAATCTGCAATCGGGCGGGGGCCATATTCGTTCCGCAGCGATTGACGGCAGAGCCGAACTGGCCACCGAAGGCGGAAACATCACGGTCGGCAAGGCCGAGAAGCTGGTCACGGTAAAGACCGGCGGCGGGCAAATTGATTTTGGCGAAGTGCGCGGCTCGGTGCGCGCGCAAACCGGCGGTGGCGGGATTCGCGTGATGTATGTTGCGGGGCCGATGGATGTGGAATCAAGCGGCGGCAGCATTTGCCTGACGCGCGTTTCCGGTTCGGTGAGGGCGGCTACGGACTCCGGCACGATCACGGCGTGGATCAATCCCGAAGCGGAGAGGCATAGCGAGACGGTGAATTTGCCGGGCGCGTCGCAGCTGACTTCCGGCGAGGGCGACATCGTGGTGTTCCTGCCCAAGAACCTGGCGGCAAACATTGAGGCGATCGTGGAAAACGGCGGGGCGCGG
>DASSYL010000521.1:0-10013 GCA_035703315.1 Candidatus Acidiferrum sp.
CGCTCGGCTCCAGGAATTCATCCTTGAAATCATAAGCATGTTGCGATTCGAGCGGCGCGAGTGGTTCAGGTAGCACATGAGTCCTGTCCGCAAATCGCCAGCTCGTCGGCTGAGCATCGGCCGTCTTGTGGCAATCTCCGCACTCGAGTTGCACCATCGCTCCAGTCGGCCCCCGCCGGATGCTCCGCATATGCAGCGCATGATTCAGCTTGATTGTTCCCGGATCATGCACTCCCCGAGCCGCCAGATTCCGCAGCGCTGCAAACTCCGGGTGCCCATCCGCCAAACTTCGGATGTTCTTCACAAATTGCGACCCCGGCCCCGCCGCAGCCAAATCCCTATGGCATTGCGCGCAATTTCGCTCATTCGTTGCCGCGAGGTTCACCCGCCCACGATGTTCCGCATGGCACTCCGCGCAAGCCTGCTTCGGTACATTGCTCGCGGTCATCTCCGGATGATGTGCGGGCCCGTCGTGGCAAGCCAAACAAGCCGCATCCGCCGCCTTAGCCGAAAATCCCCCGCTCTCTGGCACATGGCACGCCGCACACTGCTTCTCCAGCACCGCATGCGCCCCACTCAGCCGCCCGCTGGAATAAACCCGTTGATCCCCGCCGAGAAAGTGCCACCCAATCCACACCAGTGCCACCGCCGGCGCCAGAATCGCCAGCCACAACTTCGCACGCTTGAACGGTGTCGCCCTCTTGAAATAATTCAGGTCGATCCGCTGCGCGACCGCCTTGGTTGTCCTGTTCCTCGCCATCGAATCTCGCTACGGCTTTTTTGCATTGCAGCGGCCGGCCTGCCCCGAGCTTCTCAACGGCGCCGCTTTGCCTTCCTCAGCGAATCCTTCTGATCTCTGTATCTCCGATTCTGTGGCAACCTTTTCTTCTCTTCTCCTTTTGCTTTCAACTCTCGACTGTCAACTTCCCCGCTTCACCACCGCAACGCCATCACCGCATGCACCGCGCCGAGCAAAATTAGTGCCAGCGACAATGGAATATGCAGGAGCAACCATCCATGCAGCCACCGGTGCAAGCGCTCCTGCCTAGCCAGCTGCCGCGCCTCATCGCAAATATCCGCCAGATCGTCGAGCGTCCCATGCGCCGCAGCGGGAAGCAGGGTTCGCAGCCCAGAAAACGCGCTTGCCGCCCGTGCTTCGTCTGACAACCGTAGCCCGCGTTCCTTCGGCCTCTGCAGAAACGGCTGCACCTCCAGTACGTAGAATGAACGCAGCGGCTCGCTCTCACTTTCGCTCAACAACAAGATTTCTGCGGCGGGCGCCACCGCTGCACTCGCTCCCGCACTCACCGCCGCCGAAGTCCGCAGCGGAGCGGCGCTTGCTGCGATCGGCCGCAGCGCCGTAAACCCTCCCGCTCGCTGCTTGTCAGCTTCGGCGTCCTTCGCAGCGGAACCGCTCTTCGACAAAAAAGTTCCGCACAAGGCTTCCACAGTGCGATCCGCTTCGACCGCCAGCTGCCCGCGCACATGCCCAATCTCGTCGTAAATCGTTTCCAGCGGCACATCGCTTGTCATCTTCTTGGGAATCGAATTTTGCAGCAGCGCCCCGTATACTCCGCTCGCCACCGTGATAATCAGCAGCCACATCAGCACTCGCGTCAGCGTCCCGCCAAAATGAAATCCCCCGTGAAACAAGATCATCGGTAGCGCCAGCAGTCCCAACCACAAATGTCCCCGCATCCACGATTTCGCACGCCCCAGCCGCCACGTCGGCACGCGTTTCCGCGCCCCCAGCGCCGCCGCATACAACATGAATCCAAATCCCACCACGCCAAACAGCAAACCGATCGTGCTTCCGCCGCGCGGCCCGCCCCGCGAAGTCAAGGCATGCGCCGCATAAATCGCTACTGCCGCCGCCAGGATCCCCAGCGACCCGATCGCCCACCCACGTTGTGTCCTGTCAATTTGCACTAGTCCGAACTCTTCTCTGCGATCTCGGTGCCCTCTGCGTTAAAACCACTCTCGCGCTCACGTCAACTGGCCTTGCGCCACAATCTCTGCAAAAAACTTCTTCGGATCCACCCGGTGCGCTGCATCATGTGGACACGCATACACGCAGCTAGGCTCCTTCAAGTGTGTACACAAATCGCATGAAGTCGCCTTCTGCTTAATCGCCGCTTTTTTCCGCCCGGGGTGCTCTGGGTCCTCTGCCATCACCTCAAACGGATGCAGGTTGATATTTCCGTAAGGGCAATTCCGCGCACACAGCCCGCAACCGATGCACCAATCCTCGATAATCACTTCCAGCGAATTTCGCCGCCGAATCGAGCCCACAGGGCATCCCACCATACACAACGGGTCGCGGCACTGCCGGCAACTTGTCGCCACCAGGTACTGATCGAACCGCAATCCGTCGCGCACCAGCCGTGTTACCCCGTCGTGCGCATCCGCACACGCATTCACGCATGCATCGCACCGCGTGCAATTCTCCAGGTCCAGCACCAGCAGGCTCTGCGCTTCCATCAACCCCTGCGACAAAAACTGGTCAATCGGCACGCTGTGCGTCATCTGCATCCGCTGCGCATTCGCCGCGCGGCGTTCTTCCGCCACCGCTTCCAGCCCGCGCCGCACCGTCGGAAAACGTTGCACCATCTGCCGGAAATCGTCGCCCGACACGCGCACCAGTTCCACATGATCGAGCGCCGTGCACGTCGCCGTACGCACTCCGCCGCCCAGCAATCCGATTTCGCCGAAGTAATCTCCCCGCGACAAATACGCCAGCACCAGTTCGCCACCCGGATAATTTTCCGAAATCTTCACAAATCCGATCCGCACTAGGTAAAAACTGTCCGCCGCGTCGCCCTGCTTCGCGATCGCCTGCCCCGGCGCAAACCGCAGCAGCTCTACACTCTCTTTCAAGTGCTCGATAAAGTCCGGCGACAAATCTGCGAACATCGGCACGCCGCGCAAGTGATTCTCCAGCGCTCGCTTCCGGTAGTTCTGGTCTACCTCGGCGCGGAACGTCTTGTTCTTCAACATGATGTCCAGCACGTTGCGCAGCATCTCGTACGCCACCACTTCAGACTCCGCGCGCACCGTCGCCGAGCGCGGATAAAAATTCATGCAGGTCATTTCACCGAACAGGTCGCCCGGCCCCAGTTCCGCTACTGGATTTTCGTAGTTCAAATCAACCGAAGCATCAATCGGAATGGTCCGGTCGCGCGCTTCTTCTTCTCGCTTATCCGATTCGCGGGGCGTCAGCGTGCTGGTCAGCCGCTTGAAAAATCCCTGCGCTCCGCCTTGCGTCTTCACGTGCGCGATGGGCGAGGAAATCGAAACCCGCGCTTTGCCCTCCAGAATGTAAAACGCCGTCGAACCGAACTCACCTTCCTTGCAGATCAGGTCGCCCTTCCGAAATCTCCGTTTAACGATCGCGCCGCGATTCAATTCCAGAAACGTTCCGGAAACTCCCTGAAACACCGGAATTTTCAGCAACTCTTCTGCTTCAAATCCTTCCGCCCCCGCGCCAGTCGCGATCGACGCACCAACCACGCTCTTGTTCGTTAGCGCTCCAGTCGGGCACGACACCATGCACTCCCCGCAGGAAATGCACGTCGAATCTCCCATCGGTGAATTCAAGTCGAACGCGATGTCCGCTGCGTAGCCCTTGCCCATCCGGCCCAGCACAAAATTGCCGCGCACTTCGTCGCAGCCGCGTATGCAGCGGTCGCACAAGATGCACGCATCGTGGTCTACGGCAATGGAAAGGGAAGAGTCATCCTGCCCTCGCGAAACCGTCCGCCGCGCAAATCGCGGCTCCTTCACTCCCGCCGCCGCAGCCAACGTTTCCAGTTCGCAATCGCCCGAATTTTTCTGCCGCGCGCACGGCGAAGGATGATCCGCCAGCAAAAGTTCCAGCACCGTCTTCCGGGCTGCCAGCACTTTCTCGGAATTCGTCGTCACCTTCAGTCCCGGCTCAACCGGCCGCACGCACGCCGCCGCCAGCACGCGCGCTCCGGTATCCACCACGCACAACCGGCAAACGCCAACTGGCGTTTCATTCTGTAAATGGCACAGCGTCGGAATCGCAATCCCCTCCATCCGCGCTGCATCAAACACGGTCGTGCCCTCCGGCGCCCGCACCACCTTTCCATCAATCGTGATTTCTACCAGGCTCAACTTGTTTCCTTCGTCCGGCCTTTTCCGGAATCTACTTGTCTGTTCTCTGCGTCTCTCTGACTCTGTGGTGAACCCTCTCTTTGCTCACTCATCCCACTATTCATCCTGCAATCTGGCTACTCGATAAGACCTGAACTTCCCCTATGGCCGAATCCCCACCCGATTCGACTCCCCCGCCCGCGCCGCCGCCGTAAAGCAAAACCCGCCGACACACTTCCCCTGCAACGCGTGCGCATCCACCTCCGCCCGAAAATGTTTCAACACCGACTGAATCGGTGCCGGCACGATCTGCCCCAAACCGCAAATCGAAGTCTGGCTCATTGCCAGTGACAACTCGTCCAGCAGCGCCAGATCGGCGCGATACACCGCCTCCGGCAAGCCTCCCTGTGTCCACCGCACCAGCAAATCCACCATCTTTTGCGAACCCACCCGGCATGGCACACACTTCCCGCACGATTCATTGCGATAGAACCGTACAGCATTCAGCGCCATATCCAGCATGCACGTCGTGTCGTCGCACACCACAATCGCGCCGGACCCCAGCATCGATCCCGCTTCCGCCAGCGCCTTCAAATCCAGCCGCACGTCAGCCATCGCCGCCGGCAAATATCCCGACGACGGCCCCGACGGCGCAAATGCTTTCAATGCCCGTCCGCCGCGCACTCCGCCGGCATAATCAAACAGGACCTCTCGCATAGTGATTCCGAGCGGCACTTCATAAATTCCCGGCTTCGCGCAATGTCCGCTCACTCCCACAAATTTGAGTCCTCGTGAACCATTCCGTCCCGCCGCTTTGTACCACTCCACCCCGCGCGCCAGAATCTGCGGCACATTGATGAACGTCTCGACGTTGTTGATCACCGTAGGCTTCTGCCACAAACCAACCACTCCCGGAAACGGCGGCTTATTCCGCGGCTCCGCACGATGTCCCTCGATCGCCTCAATCAAGGCGCTTTCTTCGCCGCAAATGTACCCGCCCGGACTCACAAACACACGCAGTTCGAATTCCAGCCCGCTTCCAAGAATGTTTTTCCCCAGCAGTCCGGCGCGATACGCCCGCCGAATCTCTTCTCCCAAAATCTCTTCCTGCAAGTGATATTCGTGTCGTATGTACAAAATCCCTTGCTTTGCTCCGGTCACCAGCCCCGCTAAAATCATTCCTTCCACCAGCAAATGCGGCAGGTGCGTCATGATGAAGCGGTCTTTGATCGTTCCTGGTTCGCTCTCATCCGCGTTGCAAACGATATATTTTTCTGCCGCCGCCTGCTTTCGAACCAGATCCCACTTCATCGAGGTCGGAAATCCCGCCCCACCCATTCCGCGCAACTCCGCTTCCTTCAGCCGCGCCAGAACCCCGTCCCAATCCTTCGTTGTCACCAGTGTCCGCAGCACGCCGTACTTTTCCGCATCTGAATACGGATCCGACGCGCACGCTACGCGCGCCTGTTGCGGATGATCGTCGTGCAAATCTTCTCCGCGCAGCGCCGAACGCACCAGCGATTCGCCATGCTCCGCGGTGACTCCAGTAAAGATGTCGTCGTTCACCGCAATCGCGGGCGCCTGATCACATCGCCCCAGGCACGACACGTCGCGAATCTCCACTTCGCCGTGCCGGGCATTCGCGAATCGCCGCTCCAGCTCCGAGCGCAATTCGCAAGCTCCATTCAAGTGGCAGCTCATGTCCGCGCACACGCGCACTTCCGCACGCGCCGGCGGCGCCAGGTGAAAGTGCGGATAAAAACTGGCTACGCTGTGAATCTGGTAGAGGGGAGTCTGCGTTCGCGACGACAGCACTTCCAGCTCCGCTTTGGGCAGAAATCCGTGGCGCAGCTGGATGGCCCGCAGGTCGTCAAAAATCACGTTGTCGCGTCTCGCAAGAAACGCTCCGCGAAAAGGAGCAGGTTGGAAGTCTCCTGCATACTAGTCAGTGTGCGCAGCACTGTAAAGCTTTGCGTTGACGGTATGCGTTCAATTTGTGCACATCCCATTTCAGTTTCGTTGACTTCCCTGTCGATCCAACGATAAAAGAGAAGCACACTGTAACGCGTGCATGGGAAACAATGCTCTTTTCTCCGCGATGCCATCCGCCGCCCAGCGCATACTTCTGTTCGCGCTGGCGCTCGGTGGCGCTTGCGTTCTATTCGCCGCGGCCAGCGCCGCGCAAAATGCGAAATCAGCAGCGGTCGAAGCGAAATATATCGGGCCGGGATCATGCGCGGCGACTGCGTGCCACGGCAGCGTAAAGCCAGTCGCTGAAAGCCGCATTTTTCAGAACGAATACAGCACCTGGATCCTGAAAGACAAGCATGCCCGCGCGTATCAGGCGCTGGCCGGCGATCTGGGCGAGCGCATGGCCCGCATTCTGAAACTCGGCGCAAAAGCGGAAGAGTCGCCGAAGTGCCTCACCTGCCACGCCTTGTACACCTCTCCGGAGCAGCGCGGCCGCCCATTTGAAATTGCGGAAGGGGTGAGCTGCGAGAACTGCCACGGGCCCGCGCAGGCCTGGCTCGGTCAGCACACCGAACGCGAATCACCGGAAAAGCACGCACGCTCTGTCGCACTCGGCATGGCCGATACGCGGGACGTAATTCATCGCACAGAAAAATGTCTGCAATGCCACCTCGGCACGAAGGAAAAATTCGTCGATCACGAAATGATCGCGGCCGGCCATCCCGATCTTTTCTTCGAGTTGGATTCTTTTTCCGCGGTGATGCCGCGGCATTGGAAGCAGCCGCGCGAATCGGCTCCCGGCAAGCCCGCCCCGGGCCCCGACGGTGACGCCAGCTGGACAGCCGTGCGCGACTGGAGCGCCGGCCAAGCGGTGCAGCTGCGCGCCTCAATGGAACGCTTAACCTGGCGCGCAAAAAACGAACGCGCTGACAAGCGCGACATTTGGCCGGAGTACGCCGAGCTTTCGTGTTTTGCCTGCCACCACTCGCTTGGTCCTGCAAAGGAAAGCTGGCGGCAAGAGCACGGCTATGCTGGGCGCCGCCCCGGTGATCCGGCGTGGAACGGATCACGTTATGTGGTGTTCCGCGTCCTGGCACGCCAGGTTGATCCCGCTGCTGCGCAGGAACTGGATCAGCGGCTCGCTGCGGTCGCGGAAGAGAT
Organism: Candidatus Acidiferrum sp.; assembly: GCA_035703315.1. Taxonomy (GTDB): domain Bacteria; phylum Acidobacteriota; class Terriglobia; order Acidiferrales; family UBA7541; genus Acidiferrum. The sequence continues at coordinate 7,249 of DASSYL010000521.1, forward strand.
GAGCAAGCTCAATCCGGATCGCGCTGCAGTTCAATCGGCTGCAACTTCTGCGACGCCGGTCGCGCAGCGGTTTGCGGAGCGCCTAGGGACAATGTCGTACGACTCCGCGACTGCGCTGCGGGCGATGCAAGGCATTACGCAAGATGCGGAAGTGATTTCGCTCGGTGACGAGCGCGCCGCCGAGCAGGCCACGATGGCGCTCGATTCGCTGTACATCGCATACAGCAAGCAGGCAAATCCGGCGAATGCGGCGGAGGTCCGCGCGGCCCTCAACGGTTTGTTCCAGCAGCTGGAGAATCCCTCGGCTTACAACGCCGATCGGTTTGCCGGCGCGCTCAAGCACATCGGCGATTTGCTGCATTAAATTAATTCATTGTTGCATTTTCAATTTCCGCTTTCCTTTCTAGCCGGGGCGGGTCTAAAGTAAGGGGAACCTCGCCAGACTGGCTTCCTTTTATGAATCGCTTTGAAAACTGGTTTTGCGCATCCTCTCTATGGCGTTTTGTCACCGAACGCAAGTTGCTGCCGTGGATTGTGTCCGGGTATCCCTTGGGCGACCACGTTCTGGAAGTGGGCGCGGGGCCCGGCGCGACGACCGAAGAATTGTTGCGGCGCGCGGGGCGTGTGACCAGCCTAGAATACGATCCGGGCTTCGTCGCGCGGCTGGCGGAAAAGCACAAGGACAAAGGTTCGCGGGTGACGGTGGTGCGTGGCGACGCGGCGGGGTTGCCGTTTCCGGATCATTCGTTCTCGTCCGTGGTTGCGGTGCTGGTGCTGCACCATCTGCGTTCGCGCGAACAGCAGGATCAAGCGTTCCAGGAATTTCATCGCGTGTTGCGGCCGGGCGGAATGTTTTTTGCATTTGAGATTCAGGACGGCTGGCTGCACCGCGTGGGCCACTACAAGAGCACGTTTGTGCCGGTTGCGCCGGGCTCGACGTTCGGCCGGCTGACGCTGGCGGGATTTTCGCGCATCGCTGTCGAAACCGGGCGGTCGGCGTTCCGGGTTGCTGCGTTGCGGGCCCGCGAGGCGTAATTCCGCTTTCTCGCTTTGGCGACGAAAGAAAAAGCACGGGCCTGTTTCATCTCGGGGTTTCGAAATACAAAACCTGAACCCGATACCCGCCACTACGCCAGCCGAGACGACCGCCACAAAGGCAGTTCGTTCGAAAGGCGGAGGGCGCGAACAAGATTGTCTGCGCTACTATTTCTGCATGAGCGGTTCACCCGTAGTGACGGTTCGACGAGGCGCCGAAAAGTTTCCTCCCGGGCCGCCGCCCAATTTGCTGCGCGCGTTGTTCGGAGCGATGCAGCAAAACCCGCTGGACTACTTCACTGAATTGGCGCAAAAGTACGGCGACGTTTCCGGCATGCGCATCGGAAATTTCCGATCCCTCTTCATCAACCATCCCGACTTGATCGAGGAAGTGCTGGTGAATAAAGCGCGGCTCTATCACAAGGGCCGCATCCTGCAATCGAACAAATATTTGTTCGGCGAAGGGCTGCTGACCAGCGAAGGCGATTTCTGGCTGCGGCAGAGAAGGCTTTCCCAGCCGGCGTTTCACCGCGAACGCATTGCAGCATACGCCGCGACGATGGCGGAATACACCGAACAGATGCTGGCTACATGGCGGGGCGGCGAAGAGCGCGACGTCCACGAAGAGATGATGAACCTGGCGCTGCGCATCGTCGGAAAAACGCTGTTCGATGCGGACGTAACGCGCGACGCGAAAGAAGTCGGCGAGACCCTGGATATTCTTTTAAAAATCGCGGCGAATTTCGGGCGGACGGTGCTGGTGCCGCTGTGGGTGCCGACGCCGCGGAATTTGCGTGCGAAAGCAGGGGTGCGGCGACTGGAGAAAGTGATTTACCGGATTATCGCCGAGCGGCGAGCGGGCGGGCGCGACGGCGCGGGATTGGACCACGGAGATTTGCTCTCGACGTTGCTGCAGGTGCAGGACGAAGACGGGACGCGGATGAATGACCGGCAACTGCGCGATGAGACGATTACGCTGTTTCTGGCCGGGCACGAGACCACAGCGAATATGCTTTCGTGGACGTGGTGGCTGCTAGCGCAAAATCCCGCAGTAGAAAAAAGATTTCACGAAGAGCTGGACGGAGTGCTGGGCGGACGAGTGCCGACGGTGGAGGATTTGCCGAAGCTGCCGTATCTGGGACATGTGCTCACGGAGTCGCTGCGGCTCTATCCCACGGCATGGGGAATGGCGCGGCTGGCGGCGGAGGAGCACGAAATCGCCGGCTATCCGGTGCATGCGGGTTACGGCGTGGCGTTTGCGCAGTGGGTGGTGCACCGCGACGCGCGATGGTTCAATGCGCCGCTGGAGTTCCGGCCGGAGCGCTGGGAAAGCGGCCTGGCGAAGCAGCTGCCGCGGTTTGCGTATTTTCCGTTTGGCGGCGGGCCGAGGCAGTGCATCGGGAACACGTTCGCGTTGATGGAGGCGAGCGTCGTGCTGGCGACGGTGGGGCAGAGGTTCCGGTTTGCGCTGGTCCCAGGTCATAAGGTAGTGCCCCTGGCGTCGATCACGATGCGCCCTCGGAATGGGATTCGGGCGCGCCTGGAGAAGAGGTAGGAAGGAATTGCGCTTCGCTCAACGGTTTGTGACAAAGGAAATGACGTTGCCGTCCGGATCCCGGACCTGAAAATCGGTTCCGCCCCAGGGATGTTTGGTGAGGGTTTGGACGAACTCAACGCCGCGTGCCTTGAACTCGTCGAACAGAGCGTGAAGGTTCGACACTTCGATGGAA
>DASSYL010000225.1:0-3281 GCA_035703315.1 Candidatus Acidiferrum sp.
CCACGAAGGACGCCGCGGACAAAGTAAAACAGTGAAGCAAAGGCTTCAAAATTGTGGCAGAAGATTAGTGGACGGCGTAGAGGTGTTGCTTTGTCTGTTGGACGAACTCAAGTTTGCCTCTGTAGATCGCGATCGGTATTGGGATAGACGCCGTAGCCGGCGGCGTGATTGCAACCGCGAATTTCCTCAAAACTCCGTCGAGCAGGTTTTCCAGTTAAACTTGTTCGAACTTATGAAGTTCATTACGGCCCGGTCATTCAAGCGGATGGGTATTGTTCCCAACAAAGACGCTGAAAATACGACCAGAAAGACCCGGCGAAAGACCGTGGTCCATGAAAAGACATTGACGGCGTAATGGGAATCAACATCAGTAATCGCGCAGATAACGCGGCAAAGCCAGGAATACAGCTGAGAGCTCCAGGCGGACCGCCAGGCTTGGGCGTCCGAGCGCTTCTTGCCGCGATCGGCCGCTTAACCGCGACGGGTTGGAGGTCAGCATCAGTTGTTGGGCGCATAGACAGACTACGGTTTTTGCGAGAAAGCAAAGCGGGCGGAGACGCGATATGTGCGCAGTTTGTGAATGGGATTGGACCTGATAGGTTGGGGACATGAGATGGATTTTTCCACCGGCACTCGCGCTGGTCGCCTGCGCGTTGCTGGTCACTGACAAGGCCCCGGCGAGGGCTCCCCAGATGCAGCATGGCCTTCTCGGATTTGATCGAAATGAGTATCCGGGCGATGCGGCGATGACGCAGCTGCGCAAGCATTTTGCTTTCACGGGATATTGGCTGACCCCTCCGCCGGAAGAGCGGAGCAATTCGTGGGCGGGAAAACGCCAAGGGCTGGAGAAGCAGGGATGGGGGTATCTCCTGTTGGCGCGGGGACGCGCTACAAATAAAATTCGCGACGCCGCGATGGCGCAACAAAGAGGAACAGCGGATGCGCGGGAGGCGGCGCGCAGTGCGAAAACGGAAGGCTTCGCGAGCGGCGCAATTATTTTTCTGGACGTGGAAGACGGTGGCCGCTTGGCGCCGGCTTATCATGAATACCTGAAATCTTGGGCGGACGAATTGGTGAAGCTGGGCTTTCAGCCTGGCGTGTATTGTTCAGGGATTCCCGTTGACGAAGGGCAAGGCGTGACGATTGTGACGGCGGAGGATATTCGCGTGAATGAGGCGCCGCGCAAATTTGTGCTCTGGGTCTTTAACGATGCGTGTCCACCGTCGCCAGGCTGTGTGTCGCCGGCCAATATTCCCATGCCGTCGGCAAGCGGAGTGAAAGATGCGGCCGTTTGGCAGTTCGTACGATCGCCGAGAGAAAAGGAAACAGCGTCCCAATGCGGGGGCTACGCGTCCGATGAGAATTGCTACGCCGCGGCCGACGTGGCGCGAAAGTGGTTCCTGGATATGAATGTCGCAGCGTCGGCGAACCCTTCATTTGCGCGGTGAGATCCCGGTTTGAGGAGGACGCATGCCGTTGGTAAGGATTTTTCTGCGTGAGGGGGACGACGCCGGAATACCGCAGAGCCATTGGCGATGGCGTGCATCGGGCCATGGTTGAGACTATCGCGATCCCGGAGGACGACCATTTTCAGGTCGTCTCGGAGCATCAGGCGAACGATCTAATTTACGACTCTGGCTATCTCGGGGTGAAGCGCTCCGGCCAAGTCGTGTTTGTGCAAATCACGTTGAGCGCGGGAAGAAAGCCTGGGCAGAAACGCGCGCTGTTTAAACGAATGGCGGAGCTATTGGAAAAGTCGCCCGGGCTGCGAAGGGAAGATCTGTTGATCAATCTTGTAGAAACAACCTGGGAAAATTGGTCGTTCGGCAACGGCGAGGCGCAATGCCAAAAGGATTGAAAAGAAGTTGAGGGCGGTGGGGGTCAAGCCCGCCCTCCCTGCGGATTCGGTGACCACGAACCCAGGCAAGTTCAGAGGTCCATTTTGAAACGTTCGAGTGTCCTTAGACCTGGCCCATTCCGCCATCGACGTGCAGTTCAACGCCTGTAATGTACGAGGCGTCGGAAGAAGCAAGGAACGCCACGGCGCCCGCGACTTCTTCTGGCTTGCCAAAGCGTTTTAGCGGAACCTTTTCCAGGATCGTTTTGGAAAATTCATCGACTTGCGCTTTTGCCAGACCGATCCGGTCAAAAATAGGCGTTTCAATGGGTCCGGGCGCGACGGAGTTGATGCGGATACCGCGCTCGACCAGCTCGGCCGCAAGAGTGCGCGAGAAGGAACGCAAAGCGGCCTTGGTGGCGGAGTAAACTGAGGCGTTCAGCGTACCTTTGATTCCGGCGACGCTGGTGTTGAGCACAATGGACGCGCCGTCGTTCAAATAAGGAAGCGCTTTCTGAATTGTGAAGTAGGCGCCTTTCGTGTTGATGTCGAAGATTTCGTCGAAATGGGCTTCGTCGGCGTTCGCGACGGGAACGAACTTCGCAACGCCCGCATTCACGAAGAGGACATCGATCTTGCCGAGTTTTTCGGTAATCGCGGCGTAGAACTTGTCGAGGTCGGCCAACTTGGCAACGTCCGATTTGACGGCCAGCAGATCCTTGCCGATGAACTTCACGGCTTCGTCAAGTGTTTTCTGGCTTCGGCCGGAAATGGCGACCTTTGCACCTTCGTCATGCAGGCGCTTGGCGGTAGCGAGACCGATGCCGCTATTGCCGCCAGTGATGACGGCGACTTTGTTTGTAAAGCGATTCATAAAAGCCTCCAGATTCGTTGCTTATGTTGAACTAGGCCGTGCGGTGCGCGCTGCGGCGCCATTTGCGGCCCCAAGCGCGGGCAACTTCGATAGTTAGATGAACGTCTAAGTATGTGGTTATATGCATCGCGGAAAAGAACTGGCACAGACCAAGACCATTGGAACGGCGGGGGTTATGGTAAGCGCGCCGCTGTCGGAACTTTTCAGATAGACTAGCGGCGATGGACAACAAACAGATTGAAAGAATTTCAAAAGCGCTGTCCGATCAGACGCGCTTACGGATTTTTGAAGCCATTTCAGCGCGATGCGATTTAACGTGCGGGGAACTGGTCACTATGCGGGGAGTGACGCCGGCAACGATTTCGCATCATTTGAAAATTTTGACGGACGCCGGCCTGATTGAGTGCAGGAAAGACGGGCAGTTTGTGCACAGCCGCGTGGTGCCGGAAACCATTGCGGAATACTCGGCGGCGCTTGCGAAGATTGCGGGTCGCAGGAAAGCGACACAGGTAGCGAGGAAAGCGTGAGCATTCTGCCGGGCGACCGATTCGCCGCATATGTTGAGCTTGC
>DASSYL010000264.1:0-3737 GCA_035703315.1 Candidatus Acidiferrum sp.
GATTTCCGCGAGCCGTTGAACGAAATAGCGAGCAAGTTGTTACCTGAGGTAACATCTGCCGGCGTTTCGGCTGAGGGCGAGGGAAGTAAGTATCTGAACTGAAAGGACTTGGTGAACCGGGGAGGACTCGAACCTCCAACCCGCTGATTAAGAGTCAGCTGCTCTACCATTGAGCTACCGGTCCACGGGTTTTGGGGGCTTGTAAGCGGCCCGGAGCGGGCAGCGGTTGTGTACAAACCCATCAGTGAAACAACTCGAAATATTTTACACGGGGCGCGGAATTTTGTCGAACCAGAACACGGAAACGGGAACACAAAAACTCGCCGCGTTTAGCGGAGATACTCTTCGAGGCGGACGCGGGCGTCGGTTTTTTCGTCGCGATATTTGACAATGACCGCGGCGTACAAAGACAGTCCCCACTTCGCGCCAGTGGGAAGCTTCACTTCTCGGGCGCCAGGGACGACGATGGCTTGCTCTGGAATTACGAGCGGCTCCTCATCGGTTGCGGTGTAGACAACGTCGCGGACGAGATCGTAGACCGGAGTGGAGCGATTCAAAATTGTTCCTGAACCGAGCACCGCTCGCTTCTTGACGATCGTGCCTTCGTAGACACCGCTGTTGCCGCCTACCATGACTTCGTCTTCGACGATTACCGGCATGGCACCGACGGGTTCGATGACGCCGCCGATTTGCGCGCCGGCGGAGAGGTGACAATGCTTTCCGATTTGCGCACAGCTTCCGACGAGCGCGTGAGAATCGACCATGGTGCCTTCATCTACGTACGCGCCGACGTTGATGAACATTGGCGGCATACACACGACGCCGCGAGCGACGAAACTAGCGTCACGAATGCTGGAGCCGCCGGGAACGAGACGCACGCCTTCCCCGCGATGAATGGTTTTGACGGGATACGTGGACTTGTCCAGAAAAGGCTGCGCGGTCGGATAGGGGCCCATCTCGACGATAGTGCCCATGCGGAATCCAAGCAGAATGCCTTTCTTGACCCAAGAGTTGGCGCGCCAGCCGGAGCGGGATCGCGGATCGGGCTCGGCCGCGCGAACTTCGCCGCAGTTCAAAGCGGCTTTGAACTGCTGGAAGAGGCGGCGGTGCTCGTCGGAATAGTTTTCCGGCGGACGATCGAACAGCTCCTCAATCTGCGACGCGAGCAGCGGCGGCAACGGGAGTCCTTTCAGTGAGCTGGAGCGATTCCAAAACGTCTTGTATCCGTTGCAAATTTTCCAATTTTGGAGCTACGAGTGGCAAGCGCCACACAGGCTCGAGCAATCCCATCAGGGCAAGCGCGGCTTTGACGGGGATGGGGTTGGACTCGATGAAATTGATTTCCATCAACGGGAGATAACGGCGATGGATGTTGCGTGCTTCCTCAAATTCGCCACGCAAACCATGACGGCACAACTTTGTCATTTCCGCCGGAATTTCGTTGGAGGCTACGGAGATTACACCACGACCGCCAAGCGCAAAAAGAGGAAGAGTAATCGCGTCGTCGCCCGACAGAATGACAAAATTGTCGAGCACCGCATTGGCCAGCGCCGACATTTGCGCGATGTTTCCCGAAGCTTCCTTAATGCCGACGATGTTAGAAACGGCGGCTAGGCGCTTGACCGTGGGCGGCTCGAGATTTGTGCCACATCGGCCGGGCACGTTGTAAAGCACGATAGGCAGGCGTGTGGACTGCGCGATGGCGCGGTAGTGCTGGTAGAGGCCCTCTTGCGTGGGCTTGTTGTAGTAGGGCGTGACGGAGAGCAAACCATCGGCGCCCAAGGCTTCCAGTTCGCGCGCAAGTTCAATTACTTCGTTAGTGTTGTAGCCGCCTGCGCCGGCAAGGATCGGAACCCTTCCACTGGCTTCCTCCAGCGCGATCTCAACAACGCGCAGGTGTTCGGCGCGCGTCAGCGTTGGGCTTTCTCCGGTGGTGCCGCAGGGCACCAGAAAATCCACGCCAGCGCGGATCTGCCGGTGCAGCAACTTTCGAAGAGCGACCTCGTCGAGTGAAAAGTCCGGCTGAAACGGCGTCACCAGCGCCGTACCGCATCCGATGAATTGCATCTTAGCCTCCTTATGGTTGCGCCGAGCGGCTAGGGCAGTTCGTCCGCAATTTCGCGAAATTCAAAAAAGCCCTTTTTGCCGGTCAGCCAGCGCGCGGCTCGCAGCGCTCCGCGCGCGAAACCTTCGCGTCCCTTTGCCTGATGGCGAATGGTGATCGTGTCTTCGAACGAATCGAAGCCGATCTCGTGCGTGCCGAACACAGCACCGGCGCGGTTCGCGCCCAGGCTCACGGGTCTGAGATAACCGTTGCGGGTCATTTCTTCAGCAAGCGCAAGGAGTGTTCCGGATAGCTCATCCTTTTTCGCGGCGTGGTGAATTTCCCAGCCCCAGGCGCCATAGTTTTCTTCACGTGCAAACCGTCGCGCGGCCTCGGCAAGGGTTCGTCGAAAATGATGCAGCCCCACGGAAAAATTTGGTCCCCAAACGACACTGGCATCGCGGGCCCTGGCCAATTCGCGAATTTCCTGAAGATCGGCGATCCAACCGGTTGTTCCCACCACCGTTGCAATTTTCGCCTCGATCAGCCGCCGAAGATTTTGCGGGGCGGACTGAGGTGCCGTGAACTCGATGGCAACGTCGACGTTCTGGAGGGACTCGCGCGTCAGAGCCTTGCCATCGGCGTTTTCCGCGGAAGCAATCGTCCGGACGACTTCGCAATCGTGTTCTGGCGCAAGGCGGGCGATCGTTTGTCCCATCTTCCCGTGGCCTACGATGGCAATCCGCAAAGTCATGGTTCTAGACGGCTCCCGTCAAAAGTCTCTGAACGAGTCGCACATAAATCGAGATTGCGTCAGTAAGCTGTTTCTTGGGTATGCGTTCTTCGGCGGTGTGCGCGACGTGAATGCTGCCGGGCCCGATCAGGAGTGGCTTGCCCCAGGCGCCGGTGAAATTCGGTATGTCCGTGGTGTAAGCGACTACGGTTGTTTCGAAGCCCGGAACGGCTTCTAGATGCAACGCCGGTGTGTGCAACAATTCCTCAATTTCGACTCGCCCGTCAATGGCAGCGCTCAACGCGGCACGAATCGAGTCGGGATCGCCCACAGTGCGGAACATCAGGTCGGCATGGGCCTCATCGGCGATGACGTTCGGCGCGCGGCCGCCGGAAATCGTGCCGATATTTAGAGTGGAACTGCCGAGCAGGTCGTCATGCGGCAAAGGCAACCTTCGTGCCGCGTCCAACGCATCCAGCAATGTGTCGATCGCGGATTCACCTAATTCGGGATAGGCCGAGTGTGCCAGGCGGCCCCGAGCGGTCAGCACAAAACGCAATGCGCCTTTGCTGCCGAGCGCCAGCTTGTTCTCGGTGGGTTCGCCATTGATTAAGAACTTTGTGCCGCGCCCCTGTTGCGCGGCGGTGAGTGCTCCCAGGCTGTCCTTTTCCTCGCCGACAACAAAGAGTAGGGCAAAGTTGCGCGCGTGTTCCGAGCACAATTGTTGCGCGGCACAGATCATCGCGGCCAAAATGCCCTTGGCATCGCAAGCACCACGTCCGCGGACGCATTCCGCATCTTCGCTGGATGGAAAGAAGGGCGGCACCGTGTCCATATGCGTGGAAAGTACAACCGTGGGCGTACCCCACACCGCCAGCACGTTAAAGCGCTCCGGACCGACGTTCATCCGTTCAATGGTGCCGCCGGTCATGGTGGCGAGTTCCGACAACGTCGTAAACA
>DASSYL010000364.1:0-5651 GCA_035703315.1 Candidatus Acidiferrum sp.
GGCCTTCGCGTTTCTCGAGCCTTTCTTCTTCATCGGCTACCTGATCTCCATCGCCATCTTCGGCCTCTATCAGGCCATCTTCATGGCCAATGCCGGCGGTGCATGGGACAACGCCAAGAAAATCGTCGAAGTCGAGCTCAAACAAAAAGGCACGCCACTCCACGACGCCACCGTCGTTGGTGACACCGTCGGAGATCCTTTCAAGGACACTTCCTCCGTCGCGCTCAACCCGGTCATCAAGTTCACCACGCTCTTCGGCCTGCTGGCCGTCGAGCTCGCCGTGAAACTGACCGCCAGCCAGGGTAATGGCCCAACCCACATGCTCGCGGCCATTTTCTTCATCGTCTCTTTCGCCTTCGTCTACCGGAGCTTCTACAGCATGCGCATCCGCTCCGACGCGGCCCACTGAGCAAACCTCAATTGACTAAAAGCAAGCGCGAGGCTGACATTCGCCTCGCGCTTTTGCTTTTGATGTAGAATCCATCGTCGTTTCGCGAGGCCACCATGAACAAATTCTCGGTTCTTATCGGCGCGCTGTTTGCTCTTACATGTGCAGCTGGTTCGAACGCGCAAGTCGATCCCAAGTGGGAAATCCACGACCGCAACCGCCCCAACCCGCCGGTCGTGACGCCTGCAACCGCCAGCACACAAGACGCTGCGGGCAAGCCGCCCTCCGATGCCATCGTTCTCTTCGACGGAAAGGATTCCTCGCACTGGCTGCAAAAGGACGGCAGCCCCTCGAAATGGACTGTCGCCGACGGCTACATGGAGGTCGCGCCCAAAACGGGCGAAATCCACACCAAAGAATCCTTCGGCGATTGCCAGCTCCATGTGGAATTTCGCGAACCCTCGCCGCCCAAAGGCGAGGATCAGGACCGCGGCAACAGCGGCGTCTTCCTGATGGGCCAGTATGAAATTCAGGTGCTCGATTCCTACAACAGCAAAACCTACGCAGACGGCCAAGCCGGCGCGGTGTATGGTCAATATCCGCCGCTGGTGAATGCGTCCCGCGCGCCCGGCGAATGGCAAACCTACGACATCATCTGGCACGGCCCACGCTTCGACACTTCCGGAAAACTCAGCAAGCCCGCGCACGTCACCGTCATTCACAACGGCGTCCTCGTGCAGGACAACGTCGAACTTACTGGACCAACCGGCCATCACGTCCGCCCGCCCTACGCCGCCGGTCCTGACAAGCTCCCACTCGCTCTACAGGACCACAACCATCCAGTCCGCTACCGCAACATCTGGATCCGCAATCTCAAAGACTAGTGGCAAGAAAACGGGTCACCGGTTGAGGATTTATGAACCTCCAGATAAATGGAGTTTCATTTGAGATCGAAGACGCGCACGAGCTTCAGAAAATCTTGGAACAGATCCACCGACGGCCTTTTGCCGAAGTATGGATGCAGCCTGCGGCGACGTGGCCCACAATCTGCGCGCTGGTCAATGCGGACGCCGCGTGGCTCATGTATTTGCGCTTCGACGGCAACGCTGGATTTTCCACGCGCAATCCCGATTATTCCGGTGCCCCAAACGCTGTCATCGAATACCGCCTGACGAATGGCCAGCGAGACGAATACCCGGCCGCTTGGGACATCAGCACTGTCGAAGCGTTACGCGCACTCACCCACTTTTTTGAGAAAAAGGAAATGGCGCCCTGGCTCGTCTGGCACGAGAACAGTTGAGACGGAAACTCCAAGCTCAAAAACTTGGCGACCGGCCGCTGACCACGCCTCGATCCGCAGGTTGCACTGACTTGCCTTCCGCGTCGCTAGACTAGGTCCAGAACTGGACTAGCGCCTGCTCATCGGTACAACCTACGCAGCACATGATTTTGCGCTAGCCTGCAGATGGGGAGGGCTGCGCCTGCCATTTGTGTACCCACCGAAGATTAACTCCGAATCAGGCCGGTGAATTTGTGCGGGTCGTTGTCGAAGCCCGGGAAGACCGGGGCGAGATCGCGTACTCCGATGTGCTTCTGCAGAATTTCGCCGAGTACTAAACGAAAATCCGTCGTCAACGCCAGATCGCGCCCGTCATTAAGCTGCCCTTCGTTCAGCCCCGGCCAGCGGCCGTACACTTTACCGCCTTTCACGTCGCCGCCCATCACAAACATACAATTCGCGTGGCCGTGGTCCGTTCCGCGATTGCCGTTTTCTTTTGCGGTACGGCCAAACTCGCTCATCGTCACGAGCACGATATCTTCCATGCGGTCGCCCATGTCCTGCCGAAACGCGGCCATGCCCTGCCCCAAGTCTTTCAGCAGATTCGAGAGCTGGCCTTGTACGCCGCCCTCGTTAACGTGATTATCCCAGCCGCCGCAATCGACAAACAAAAGCTCAGCGCCGATATTTGCCTTCAGCAGCTGGCCGATCTGCTGCAAACTTTGTCCAAGCCGGCTGTTGCCGTAGTTCGCGCCGTTCTCCGGCTTGTATTTTGACGGATCTGCTTTGCGCAACATGTCAATCGCTTCAAACGTTTCCGTACCGGTGCCGCGCAGCGCGTGGTCCACCGTTTGCGCGTACATCGCTTCGAATCCACCTTCCGCAATCTGGCCCATTCCAGGGGTTTGCGACATCACTCTGAATTGCTTCACGTCGGGCAGCGCAATCGCCGGAGCGGAGCCCCGCAGCATACGCGGAAGATTGGGCCCCATAGCTACGGCGCGAAAGGGCGAAGTATTTTCTTCCGGCACAGTTTCGAGCGCGCGATTCAGCCAGCCGTCATCCGTCGCTTTAATCCCCGGCGTTCCCGATTCCATGAAATCCTGCGCGTCAAAATGCGAACGCGTTGGATCGGGCGATCCCGCCGCGTGCACAATCGCCAGTTCGTTTTTCTGAAACAACGACTGCAGCGGGGCCAGGCTCGGATGCAGTCCAAAGAATCCGTCCAGATCGATCGCCGCCTCCGCTCCATTCCCGCGTGGTTGTGGAATCGCAATCGTCGGCCGCACGCGGTAATAATTCCGCTCGCCAAACGGAACCACAATGTTCAAGCCGTCCGCCGCGCCGCGCTGAAATAAGACCACGAGTTGTCTTTTCGATGAACCGGACGTCGCCGCAATCGCGCGCTGCAAAAACGACGGCATGGTGCTCAGCCCGACCATGGCGATGCCGCTGTTCTTCAGAAAATAGCGGCGGGAAAATGGAATGGGGCGCGAGCCCTGGCAACAATCTGCGCTCATGGTCTGCCTCTGCTGCAATCCGTGCCGAAAACAAAGAAGTTACGCGAAAGTGGCATTCGACGATAGCTCTGGTTTTGTAGCCAGGTGGCCCATTTCGGAACGCTTGACGCATCCTCTAAGCCTTGTATTTCCAATCGGCTAGGTTCGACGTGAACTATAGTTCCGGATTCGCGGCCAAAAATTTGTGCTCGGCCGTTCATCGCCGTTGAAACTCCGGCGCTCCCAAGACTAGGCCGGTGATAACGCCCAAGTCCACGGGCTTCGCAGCGTCGTCGAGGCGCGCTTTTACCACTTGCGGATCGTCCAACTGCTTCTGCAAAGTTTCAAGCGTGGCCGGTCCGGCGCGACCACCCAAGAAAAGTTGTACGGCGCGATCGAGGATTTGCTTTGCATCCGCTGAAGAAGATGGACCGAGCAACGCAGCAGCATCGGAGCGCGAACCGCGCACTTTGTTGCCCGCAAGCGCGAGAGAAAAGTTTAGACGGTTCAGCAAGGCGCCGGCATTCACCCACGCTTCTGCTTTGTCGGAGTAGCCGGTTGGCGGCTGACATTGATAGAGCGGCTCGCCGATGCGGCCAACCCATTGAACAAGCGGCATGGCGGTGTCCACATCGGTGCCGAGTGCGCGGACGGTCGATGCGACAAACTCAAAGGGCGTTTTGATTTTCGCGCGATAGGCGTCGCGGCTCCAGAATTCCGGCGAGTAGATCATCGTCCGCAACACAGCGCGAATGTCCCCGCCGGAGGATTCAAACCTGGCGACCATGCGCGCAACGAGCGCCGGCGGCGGAGTATCAGAAACAAATCGCCGCGCCAGCTTGGTGGAAATAAACTTCGCAGTGCTCGGACGCTTCGCCAATAATTCGATTACCTGCTCACCGTCTTTCATTCCACCTGCATGAATCTTTTTCCCAAGCACGATCTTAGGATCGGGATCGTGAATGCGTTCGTCGAATTTGAATTGTGGATTTTCCCGCGGCTTATCGATAGTCCAGCCGGTAAAAGCGCGAGCGACCTCGGTGACATCTTTCTGTGTGTAGCCGCCTTCCACGCCAAGCGTGTGCAACTCCATCAATTCTCGTCCGTAATTTTCATTCAGCCCGCGCCCCTGCTTCTTTTTGTTCGCGGTTTGCTGATTTTGCGGGGCCTGCCGGGGCCAGCGCCCGGTGGCAGCGCGGCGCTGTTGACGCATGGCGCGTTGTTGGGTCAGGCGTTGCGCGGCGTTCGGGTCGGCGCTCAAGAAATTGTCCAGATAAAACAGCATGGCCGGGCTTTTCGCGGTATCTGTAACCAAATCCTTGAATTTGCCAAGGGCATGCGGCTGAATTACATCGCGCTCGTAGGAGGTCAGGTAGTAGCGATCTTCGCCTTTGCCCGCAAACACATTGAAGTGGTTGAACCAAAAATCGTCCATCACCTGCTGCAACTGGCGTTCGCTGTAAATCGCACGAGTCATCTTGGCCATGGCCAATTCTTCGACGACGCGTGCCGGCCGTTTGCTGTCGTCGGCAATCGGACGTGGCACGGCATTGGGATCAACGCTCAACTCGCCGCGCCTTGTGGCTCCTTGCGTGGCGGCATTGCCGGACGGCAGTTTCATGGGCGAAGGCGCATCAGAATCTGCTGCACTCGCAGCGAGGTCTTTGTTCGTCCGCGTAGGCGCCTCGATGGGAGCGGAGTCGTCGGATGAGTTGGTTGTATTCATTGTCGCGTCGCGTGCGACCACCGCAGCAGCCGCGTCCGCGCCCGATCGTCCTGAGGCTTGCTTCGCTGCCTGTTTGGCGGCTTGCTTGGGCTGCGGGTAGTCCGCGATCAGAGCGCTGGTGCTCCTGCGAAGCGTCGGCAACATTTCCAGCCTAGCGTCCAAAGCTTTGTCATCCATGGAATTCGGATTGAGTTGCTGGTCAATCCATCTGGCGAGTCCCATTTGTTTGACGCGTTCGAGGTCGCCGGGGCGCGGACCGTAAGCCAGGCGGTTGAGAGCGTGCAAAATCGCCTCGTCCGCGTTGAGTTCTGTGATCGGCAGCCCCTTAAGCGCAGGATCTTGTTTTAGCTTTTTGTCTTCGGCGCCAGATGGCGCAGGCGGCGCGGTTATCGCATCCAGGCAAGGTGAAAACAACAATGACAATGCCAGAGCGCACGACAACAGCTTGCTCAGTAAAAAACGTTCATTTCCCATAATTGACGAATCGCTGCGCAATATTTTCATAGCAGCCGTTAGGCACGAGACGCCTGCCTCGGGCTGGCAAGAAACAGGAAGGACGTGCTTCGGCGCTGTCCCAAGAATAACCCGCCAGACGTGCGTTAGTTGCGTCTGCAAAGATCCATTTGCTCGAAGGGAAAAGATGTCGACAACTGCTCTCAGGTGCAGACGGGCGGACGTGCCCGGCTATGCAGACGAGGGCATGGGGCGGGGCTATTTTGAAAAAAGGTCTTCCGGACGTAACCTTTTCGCCTTGCCATA
>DASSYL010000375.1:0-4597 GCA_035703315.1 Candidatus Acidiferrum sp.
GTGGTGACACGCAGCATGAGCGGTTTCGGGGTGGATGAGATGCACAGCTGCATCCAAAGTGTGCGAAAGTTTGATAAAATCTTATATTGTTGATTTTACTAAAGTTACATCACACCTAAGAAGGCCCGCGCCTTCTTGGTAAGACAATATATGGGCATAATATCGAATAACGGCAATAAATTAGCGACCATATATCGGCACATCGGCTTGCGGCGGGACCCGGGGCGGCCGCAAGGGCGTTTCGGGGAGCGGCTAGAGTATTCTCTCACTGTTACTTTGCCGCGGTGTGCGGCACTATAGGCACGCACGAAATTCATAATTGCGACTGCCAAAAAGGCAGAAATCGCAGATCGGAACGGCTAGCCTCCGCATGCCACTCTTTCAACGCGTTGCCATTTTCGCGACCCTTGTGACTTCGGCCCTTTTTCTGAATGTCACGGCGGGACGAACTCAAGAACCCGAAAAACCAGAGGCGCCTGCGGCCAAACCGCAAGGTCCGCCGGAGCAAGATTTAAGATTGATCGCGGCGCAAGCTCCGTACGAGCCGATTTCGGGCAAGCAGAGAATTCAGTGGACTGTGGAGCAGACATTTGGGCTAGAGAGTTTGCTGGTGGGGACGCTGACGGCAGGGATTGGAACCGCACGGGACCAACCGGAAGAGTACGGTCCGCATTGGGACGGATTTGCGAAGCGCTACGGGGTGCGGTTTACGGGCATTGCCGCTAGCAACACCATTGAAGCGGGGCTCGGCACGCTATGGGGCGAGGATCCGCGTTACGTGCGCAATGAGAATTTGCCGTTCAAGAAGCGGATCGGGAACGTATTCCTGCTTTCATTCACGGCAAGGAATCGCCAGGGCAAGTTGATGCCGGCTTATGCGCGGTACATTGCGATACCGGGAAACAACTTTCTGTCGAATACCTGGCGGGTGAGCAGCGCATCCACGACAAACGCAGCATTGGCGCGAACCGGGTACGGGTTTCTCTCTGACATCGCCGGCAATGCGTGGAGCGAGTTCTGGCCGGACGTGAAACGGCTGGTATTCAGGAAATAGCTAGCGGCGATGTGCGTCAGCGCTTTACCGCGATGGCTTGCAATTCGAAATGGCCGCCCCGGAGCAGGGAACCGGCGCCGATGAAAGCGCGTGCAGGAAACTCCTTTGTGAAATACGACCTATAGATGGGATTAAATTTGTCGAACAGCGACAAATCCGTGCAATACACCTGCACGTAGACGAGGTCGTCGAACGTCATGCCAGACTGAGCTAAGACGTCCTTTTCACCATCGAGCAATAGCTTGATTTCATCTTCGATTTTGTCCGGAGCCATGCCGGTTTTTGGATCGAGGCCAATGCGCCCCGCCAAATAGAGCGTGTTGCCAACCATGACGGCATCGCTGAAGGGCGCTTGGACAGTCTTGCCAGGGAGATCGATGTATTTGCGAGTGGCTTGAGGAGTGGGCTGCGAAGAGAGCCCAGCAACAGTAAAGATTCCGGCAACCAACAATACGGCGAGGACAATTCCCACTCGGCGATTCATGAAATGCTCCTTATTTCGTCGTACCGCGCGACGTCGTGCGGAAAAGTGTAGTGTGCCCGCGACGCGGCTGCAAGAACCAATCCAAGAAACCACTAAAGCGCGATCCAGGCAACGCGGATGAAGTAGAGCGAGGTAACGCCGACCAAGATCCAGAGTAGGACGCCCTGCGCCAGAGGCCGCCAGCCGACTTCTTTGAGCGTGGCGCGAGAGATTCCGGTACCGATCAAGAAGAGTGTAACCGTAAGCCCGACTCGGCCGAGTTGAAAGAACATCTGAGAGAGACGCGGCTCCTGGGGACCGTAGGTATTGACGACCGCGGCGAGGCAGAAGAGAAAGATGAACCAGGGAATCTGGATTTTAGAGCGGCTGTGCCTGACGGCAGCTGTCGCCAGGGCCAGCGGTACGATCCAGAGAGCGCGGGCCAACTTAACCGTCGTAGCGATGACCAGAGCTTCGTTGCCGTAGCGCGATGCGGCTCCGACGACCGAGCTGGTGTCGTGGATGGCGAGAGCTGACCACAGGCCAAACTGCGATTGAGTGAGATGCAGCGAGGCGCCGATCGAAGGGAAGATGAACAAGGCGATGGAATTGAGGATGAATACAGTGCCTAGCGCGACGGCCATCTCTTCGTCGCCTGCCCGGAGGATTGGTCCGATGGCGGCGATGGCGCTGCCGCCGCAGATGGCTGTGCCGGCGGAAATGAGATAGGAGGTGGTGCCGCGAACGGAGAGCAGTTTGCCGATCAGGAAGCCGGCCAGTAATGCAAAACCGATGCCCAAGGCGGTGTACAGAAATCCGCTGCGGCCGGCCTTGAGCACTTCGTGAAGGTTCATGCCGAAACCGAGCGCGACGACAGAGGCCTGGAGCAGAAATTTGGCAAGGGCGCGACTATCGACCGAGTAGGGATGCTGTAAGGCGATGCCAAAGATAATTCCCGCGCAGAGAGCGATGGGAGGAGAAATGAAGCCAGTTGCGCTGATGATCAGCAGAAGAAAGAAAACAGTTTTTGTGTTCATTCAGAGAGAAGCATTAGTGTACGACGACATGGCTTAGAACGGGTGGGCGCATGATAAAGTGCCGCGCAAACGAAGGGGAGGTAAGGCATGTCTGGAACTCTGGCCAACTCCGTTCTAAACGCGCCGACGGGCCCGGAAGGTCAAGCTGTTGCGGCCGCGACAAAAAAACGCGGCTGCGGTTGTCTCGGTTCTGTGACTGGGCTGATCGTGCTGGGGGTGCTTCTGCTGGTGCTGCTGAATCCGTGGTCGTTGCACATGGGCGGCCGATGGACTCCCGCGTTAACGTGGCACGGGGTGGGGACGCTGCACTCTACCACCGGCGCGACGTACGGGTTCTACATGGAACTCTGGCCGTATATGTCGCGGAGAGTCCGCGGCGGCGGCGGTTACTATGGCGGGCACCAGAATATGGAAGGCAGTGCGAAAATCTGTACGCCACAAGGCAGCATTTATCCCCTGAAGGTCAGCGGATATCTGAAAAACACCTGGATTGACGCCGACGGAAAACCGATCACTTTTTACTTGCGCTCTCTGAAAGATGCGCCGACGAAGCTCAACATTGATCTATTTGGATCATGGCAAGGTCAGGAACTGGCGCTCGAAGACAAAGGGAACATGGCGATGTCCTTTTCGGCGGATGGAAACGCGAAGGGCTACCTGCACGGAGTAAATGCGCCGAGCGAAAATACAAGCGGCAGGCTGCGGTATGCGAGCGAGAGCGAATTTGCTGCGGTATGCGTGCAGAAGGGCAAAGGCAGTCTTTAGCGCGAAAGCCGGAGATTATTGCGGCGGCGAACTTTCGTCGGGAGAAGAATTTTTCGGCGGAGTGGCGTTGGATTTGGTTTTCGATTTGAGCGCGCGTCCGGAGATCTGGTCGACCACTTGACCGGCAAGAGCGAGGCTGACACGGCAAGCGCTGTCGTTGATGCGGCACTGCGCGAGGGTGAGACCACAACCACAATCGCAGGGCTTGGCGTTCATTTGGCGGAGCGCGGCGGATTTTTGTTCGACGGTTAATTTGGACAAGTCTACGCCGGGAAGCTCAGTGGCGCGCTCGGCGTTTTTCAGAAACACTTGGCCGTTGTCATCAAAGTATTCGACTTTCGCGCCCAGGGGCATGCCGAGCATGGCTTTCAGTTCGCGCTCATAGAGCGAGGGATCATTCAGGCCGATATGTTTCTGTACCACGCGACCCTGCGCGTCAATCACGAAGGAAGTCGGGAGAGCGGCAACACCGCCGTACTCGCGGACGACGTCATCTGACGCCATGGCCACGCGGTAGTTGATGCCGGAGCGGAGAACGAAGCGCCGTACCTGGTCGGCATCGTCTTCCTGTGTGGCCAGCGCGATGATTTCGAGCTTGCCGGCATAGCGCTTTTGAAGATCAACCAGGTCGGGAATTTCGGCGCGGCACGGGCCGCACCAAGTGGCCCAGAAATTCAGTAGGACAACTTTTCCCTTGGCTTCAGCGAGAGAAACCGGCTTGCCGTCCAGATCGTTGAGTTGAAAGGCGGGAGCGGCGTCGGGATTCTTCACGAAGCGAATTGGTTCGGCGTCGGGCGAGCCCTGATCGGCTTGCTTGGCATTCGCCTGGGCGGTTTGGGTGCGGCCGCAGCCCAAGGCGAAGAGCGCGCTGATTAGGAGGCCGAGCAGAATTGATTTGGAGCAAGCGTTCATTTATCTTCCAAGTTTAACAGGAAAGAGCAGGTGCAGCAGGAGCAGGGCTCCCTGTCAGAAACGACCTAGTTGGCGATCTTCTGCGAAGCGGCGCCGAGGATGCGGCGGCTCTTTTTTTCTTGCACCAGGACGACGGCAGTAAGGTTTTCGTGCTTCCAGCCGGATTTCAGTTTCAAAGAGGCATCGCCCTGAAATGAAGAAGCGTCGCCACGGCTGTCCGCATTGCCGATGCGCCGCATGGAACGGAGTACCGAAGCGTGGCTCAGATTGCGGCCGGCATTTTCTCCGCGCGAAACCTGAGAAGCCAGGCCGCTTT
Source organism: Candidatus Acidiferrum sp. (assembly GCA_035703315.1). GTDB lineage: Bacteria > Acidobacteriota > Terriglobia > Acidiferrales > UBA7541 > Acidiferrum. Next base: position 4,548 of record DASSYL010000375.1, read on the forward strand.
CGGTGATAGCGAGCCACACTTCGGCGGCGTCCCCGGGCGAAAGTTGCGCG
>DASSYL010000456.1:0-2307 GCA_035703315.1 Candidatus Acidiferrum sp.
GCTAGGGGTTGGCGCGGGCCAAATGAGCCGTGTGGATTCCGTGAAGATCGCCGTGATGAAGGCGCAGTCGTCTCTGCAAGGGTCCGTCGTAGCGTCCGATGCGTTTTTCCCGTTTGCCGATGGACTGGAGGAAGCAGCCAAAGCCGGCGCGGTGGCGGTGATCCAACCGGGCGGCTCGGTTCGCGATAACGACGTAATCGCCGCTGCGGATCGCCTCGGAATGGCGATGGTCTTTACCGGGATGCGCCACTTTCTGCACTGAGTTTTCTGAGAGCAGCCAACGAATCAAGAGGACCGCGGCAATTGTTCCTGCGATTTCGCCGCCCAGAAATCCCGGAACATCCGCGGGGCGGATTCCAGAGGAACGTGTCGGTGAGCGAGCGGGCGAGCGAGCGTGAAATTTCTCCCGACGACAGGATTCATACAGCCAATGCAGCACCAGTCGCTAGCCAATTGGCCAGAAGCGCGATCGCCACATTCCCGCCCGAGCCGTTCGCCCATGATCCCGGATCCGACCACCGCCAATACCAGCCCCTGCCGTCGGCAACTGGGCCGACTCCAGAAGCCGGATGGCGTAGGGAAATGGTGCCAAGTAATTTTTTCGCTCTTTAACCCTCAATTTTTTCGCGAACCCCCCTCCCCTTCCCCGCATCCTACTCAAGGCGGTCTTCCAACTGGCTCTGGAAACGGCGCATATTTCGTTTGGCCGCCCTCTGTGGTGCATGGGATACTGAGATTTCCAGGGCAAATATGAATCTTTTAAAAACGAACCTTCTTCTTTTCACAACACTGACCACGTCGGCCGTCATCTCCGCCCAAGCGCAAGCCCCCCCTCCTGCGCAGCCGCAGGTGGCATCCAAGGCTGACTCTGGTTCCGAGGAACCACCCGCCTCCGCCACCAGCAGCCGCGCTGAAGCCTATTTCGCGTACACCATGGGCCACATCGCCGAACAGCAATACGAGGCGACTAGCCGAAGCGAATACGCCACTCAGGCCATCGAGTACTACAAGAAAGCTTATGCGCTAGACCCGAAGTCGCCGGTCATCGGCGAGCGCCTGGCCGAAATGTATTGGAAGGCGCAGCGCGTTCGCGAAGCGGAAGTAGAAGCGCAGGCCTTGTTGAAGCGCAACCCTGATGACGCACAAACCCGCCGTTTGCTGGGCCACATTTACTTGCGCAGTCTCGGCAATCCCGGCGAAACCACCGGGCAATCCGAAACTGTGAATCGCGCGGTCGAGCAATTCAAGGAAGTCGTCAGGCTCGACGCGAACGACGTAGAGTCCGCGCTTTGGCTGGCTCGCCTGTATCGGCTGCAAAATCAGCACGAAAGAGCGGAAGAAGTCCTGCGCGGCATTCTCAAGAACGATGCCGAAAATGAAGCCAGCCTCGAACAGTTGACGCAATTGCTGTTGGATGAGGGTAAATCGAGCGAAGCCATCGCGCTGCTTGAGGGTGTCACCGCGAAATCATCGTCGCCCACGTTGCTCGACTTGCTTGGCGACGCCTACACCCAGACCAAAGACCTGGCCAAGGCTGAAGAAGCCTACCGCAAAGCGGTGGACCTGGAACCCAGCGAACCCAGCCACCAGCGCGGCTTGGGACAAACGCTCCTGTCCGAAGAAAAGTATTCCGAAGCCTTAAAGATCTATCAGCGCCTAGCGGATCTGATGCCGGACGATCCCGACGTTTACCTGCGTCTTGGCCAGATCTATCGCGAACTGCACCAGCCGGACAAAGCTGAAGACGCGCTCGTGAAAGCCCGCCAGTATTCGCCCGGCAGCCTCGACGTGATTTACAACGAAGCCATGCTGTACCAATCGCAGGGCCGCTTTGATGACGCCATTCGGGTGCTTTCCGAAGCGGTGACCCAGGTCAAGGGACAGCCGGCAGCGATGCAATCGCGGCGCCGTTTTCTGGGTGTCCTGTACCAGCAACTTGGCCAGCTTTATCGCGACACGCAAAATTACGCAGCGGCGATAAACACCTATGAGGAACTCGGGCATCTTGGCGATGACGAAGACCGTCGCGCGCGACTGCTGATGATGGATACCTACCGGATGGCCAAGGATCTGCCAAGGGCCATGCAGGTAGGCAAAGAAGCGTTGGCGAAATATCCGAAGGACCCGGAGATCAAATCCAACTACGCGCTCTTGCTGGGCGAGGGCAACCAGACCGACGAGGCTGTTAAGCTCCTGCACGCTCAGTTAAACGGCACTCCGGCAGATCGCGACACCAACCTGAACATTGCGCAGATTTACGAACGCGCTCGGCGTTACAAGGAAGCGGAACAAGCCGCCCGCGCCGCG
>DASSYL010000512.1:0-8082 GCA_035703315.1 Candidatus Acidiferrum sp.
GTTCGCAAATGGACGGGAAAGACGGATTGCGTGGATGCAGAAATTACTGGCGACATTCGCCGATGGACCGGTTCGAGCGCAAACGAGTACTCCACGGTTTGTGCTGGCCGAAGCAGCTAGGGAATTCATGCCGGGTGGAGCAACAGCGGAGGAAGCTGCTGAATTCGCCGAGGCTGCCAGCTAGCGGATCGAAGTTGCAATTAACAGAACGGAAGATTGCTTTAAGGAATGGGAAGGAAAGATGTGATGGACATGGTCGCAGCAGCTAAACCCTTGGCGTCACTTGGCGCCGCCGAGGGTGAAGAAAACCAGGGGTCGACGATGCAAGCAGGTTGGTGTGAGCGCAGCGATTGCCGAAACGCAGCAGTGATCTCTTTCGGAAAGAAAAGCTACTGCTTCGACCATTTTTGCCTCGAGTGCTACGGATTGCTGGAACGAGCCGAAGGCAACAGCGCGCGAATCTCCAGTCAGACGTCGGCGACTCGCGAAGAGATCGAGGCGCTCGATGAATGCGCGCAGCGCGCTCTGGAAATTTCGTTGAGCGAAATTGAGCTGGACAACCTCGATCGCGCGCGATTGCTGGATATTCTCTTGTGGTCGGGTGATCTGACCGCCGCGCGGAGGATGCGGCGCAGGCAAGCATCCGTCTCGGTTGCAAACTGAGGCGACCAGGAAATCGTCCTGCGAAAAAGCGAAGAGCATTTTATAACGGCCGGACGCCAATCTGTCATGAATGTGATTGTGTTGGCGCTTCACCGCATCTAACCGTGAGTAGCCGACTTAACTGATACGGCAAGAGTTACAGAGGGTTGGCAGAAAACACCAAACGAGCCAAACCCAGCAGAGCAGTCGCAACCCACAACCTGCACAAACATAAGAACTTATAGCAAACGCGTGCGTGGTACTGCGCATGCATATAACAAGGATAGTGCATGCATCGGGGTTGTAGTACTGACTACCGCTCCAGCACTAGGTCCCATCAGGTCTTCGCCCCACGCATCGGAATTTGCAAGGCGAGCGAGGACAGAGCGGAAGGAAGCTCTGCCCTTAGGCTGATGGTGTAGCCGAGCGGCTTCTGGCCGCGGAGGAAAGAATTAGTGGAATCTCAGCCAGCCAATCCGGTTCCCCGCTGGAAAGAGCGCCTGACCGCACTGCGCAATACTCTGCCCATTTTCAGAATGGTGTGGGAAGCTTCGCCGCAGATTGTGGCGGCGAACGTCAGCGTGCGGCTACTCGTGGCGCTATTGCCGTTGGCCATGCTGGCGGTGACGAAGGTCATCATCGACGCGATTTATCAATACACAGCACACAAGGCCGCGTTGCCTTCTTCCTTCTGGTGGCTAGTAGGAGCGGAATTTGCGCTGGCTTGCCTGTCGACGATTCTGGTGCGCGTTGGCGACTATTGCGACACCGTGCTGGCCGACAAGTACGCCAAGCACGTAAGCATTCGCATCATGGAACACGCCTCGCGGCTCGATCTGACTTCTTATGAAGATCCGACTTTTCAGGACAAGCTGGAGCGCGCACGGGTACAAGGCACCGATCGCGTGCTGATGATCCAGGCGGCAGGCCGGCTGGTGCAGCAGATGGTAACCACGCTCAGCATGGCGTTGAGCGTTTGCTTTTTTTCGCCGTGGATTCTGGTGGCGCTGGTCGTGTGCATCGTGCCGGCGTTTCTCGGAGAGACGCACTTTGCATTTCTCGGATATTCGTTGAGTTTCGCGCAAACTCCCGCCCGCCGCGAAATGGAATACTTGCGGGTTCTGGGCGGCAGCAAAGAGAGCGCAAAAGAGCTGAAGCTGTTTGGGCTCGGGCGCTACCTGGTGGAGCGATTCACAAACCTGGCGATGCGCCTGCACCGAGAGACTGCGCGTCTGGCGCGGCGGCGCCTGTTTGTTGGCTCGCTGCTCACGCTGCTAGGCACGCTCGGATATTACGGGACGTATGCTTTCGTGATTTATGAGACGGTCACCGGCAGGCTGAGCATGGGCACTCTCATCCTGTTGTCCGGAGCGATCGCCGCAGCCAGCTCGAACCTGCAGATGGTTTTCTCTACTTTTTCAACGATCGCGGATCAGGCGATGTTCATCGGCGATTTGCTGGACTTTTTCGCAGTGAAGCCGGCCGTGCTCTCGAAGCCGAATGCCCTGCAAGTGCCGCGACCGATCAAACACGGATTTGAGTTTCGCAATGTTTCCTTCGCCTACCCGAACGGCCGGCAAGTGCTGCACAACGTGAATTTCAAACTGGAGCCGGGAGAGCGCATCGCGCTAGTGGGCGAGAACGGACAGGGTAAGACAACGATCGTGAAGTTGTTGACGCGGCTGTACGACCCGACCGGCGGCCAGATCCTGCTGGATGGCCTGGACCTGCGCGAATACGACCAGGAAGATTTGTGGCGGGAAATCGGCGTAATTTTCCAGGACTTCATGCGCTACGACATGACAGCTACGGAAAACATCGCCATGGGCCGCATCGAGGAGCGCAACAATATTTTCCGGATTCGCTCCGCTGCACATAAGAGCCTGGCGGAAGACGTGATTCGCAAGCTGCCGAAGGGTTACGAGCAACAACTCGGCTGCCGGTTTGACGGTGGCACGGATTTGTCGGGCGGCGAATGGCAAAAACTGGCTCTGGCCCGAGCGTACTTGCGCGAAGCACAAGTCCTGATTTTGGACGAGCCGACGGCTTCGCTCGATGCGAAGTCGGAACATGAAGTGTTCGAACGTTTCGCGGAATTGACGCGCGGACGGATGGCCATGCTGATTTCGCACCGCTTTTCGACGGTGCGCATGGCGGACCGAATTTTTGTATTACAGGACGGAAGAATCGCCGAAGAGGGCCCGCACGAACAGTTGATGCAGAACGGCGGGCGATACGCAGAAATGTTTGAACTGCAGGCGGCGAGCTACCGGTAGTTGTATCGGTTTCTCGGGGGGAAGAAAGCAATGGCGACGGGGATGGAGTTGATTTTAAGCCTGCGCAGCGCACGGGAATGGCACAGTGCGCTCGAGGAACACGACGAAAGCAAGGCTGTGGCGACCGAAGAATCGGCGCGGCGGCTCGAAAAGATTCTTGCAGCGGCGCGGCACGGCGGGCTGAAGACGCAGACCAAATCACGGCGGAAGAATTCGGCTCCGATGAGCGAAGACCTGGGCCTAAATGAGGCGCAGATCGGTGGCGCGATTCAGTATTTGCAGCGCCGGCAGGCGTCCGGCGCATTTCTGGAAGGCGATTGGCGCACGCTGACGGCAAACACCAAGGTAATCGAAGAAGGATTCGCCGAAAGCCGCGCTGCACTGCGTTTAACCGAAGAGCTGCCAGTGCTTGCAGGAGCCAAGGAAGGACAACTGCGTGTTCGCGTAGTAGCCGAGCGGTATCTCGCGTCGGCACAGTTTGCCTTTGAACGGCAGGAGTTGATCGCTTTTCTGGCCGCGCTGCAGGAAGAGTGCGAGCTCACCAATGCGGAGATCGCCGCTTTAAAGGGTTTTCTGAGCCAGGTTTTGCTGGAACAAGTGGCGGCGCATGCGCGCAAACTAGTGATGCCTGGGCGCAACACGAGCGCTTCCCGCGAAGAGGCGCTGCCTGAACTGCGGCTGGCCCTTTCCAGCTTGAAGAACCTCGGATTGACCGATTGGGACGAACTTTTTGTGGAAACGAGCCTGTGCGAACAGGCGCTGTCGCAGGACCCGGCAGGCGCGTTTGAAAAAATGGAGAAAGCCGCCAAGTCTGATTATCGGTCGGCCGTGGCGCAGCTCGCGAAGGATTCCGGCGAGAGCGAAGCGGAAGTGGCGCGGCGCGCGGTGAAACTGGCGAAGAGCCCGCGCGCGGGAACCAACGCGAGAGCAAACGAACGCCGGTCGCACGTCGGATTCTATTTGATCGGAGAAGGACGTCCGGGGCTCGAAGAGGCTCTGGGCGTTCGCCGATCCATTTTCACAACGATTGGGCGTTTTCTGAAGCGCTGGCCTGATGGCTTGTATGTGGTGGGCATCGAGCTTTTGATGATCGGGCTGTTAAGCGCCGTGGTGATGGGCGCGGAAGTACGCGTGCCGACCTTCTTGGTGGTGGCGCTGTTCCTGCTGCCGGCAGCGGAGAGCGCGGTGGCGATCGCCAATCAACTGGCGGTGATGTTCGTCAGGCCGCAGGCGATGCCCAAGATGGATTATTCGAAAGGCATTCCGGCCGAGAGCAAGACGTTGGTGGTGGTGCCGACGCTGCTGATCAATCGCGAGCAAATGGAGCGCGCCGTTCGCGACCTGGAGATTCGTTTTCTGGGGAATCGCGATGCCAACCTGCATTTTGGTTTGTTGACCGATCCACCTGACGCCCCGACGCAATTCGACAAGCGCGACGAACTCGGCGCGGAATGTGCGCGGCGGATCGAAGAGCTCAATCGGCAATATGCGGGACAAGGGCGAGGCAGCTTCTTCCTGTTCCATCGCAACCGGACATTCAACGCGGTCGAAAAGATCTGGATGGGCTGGGAGCGCAAGCGCGGCAAGCTGCTGGACCTGAATAACCTGCTGGTCGGCAAGAGCAATAATTTTTCCGCCCTCGCGGGCGATCAGACGCTGCTTGGTGGTTTCAAGTACGTAATCACTTTGGACGCCGACACGCAATTGCCGCGCGACTCCGCGCACCGGCTGGTGGGGGCCATGGCGCACCCGATGCAGCGCGCAGTGATTCATCCGATTTCGAACGTGGTGGTCGAAGGCTACGGAATTTTGCAGCCGCGCGTGGGCATCAGTATCCACTCGGCGAACCGTTCGCGGTTGGCTGCGCTTTTTTCGGGCGACTCGACATTTGATGTGTACACGCGCGCGGTTTCCGACGTGTACCAGGATCTGTTTGGCGAAGGCAGCTTCACCGGGAAAGGTATTTACGAAATCGAGGTGTTTCAGCAGGTGCTGGAACAGCGCTTCCCCTGCAACGCGATTTTGAGCCACGATATGATCGAGGGCGCTTACGCGCGTGCCGGGCTGCTTTCCGACGTGGAAGTGATTGACGACTACCCCTCGCGTATCGCGGCCTACAGCAAGCGCAAGCATCGTTGGGTGCGCGGCGACTGGCAAATTCTTTTCTGGCTCTTCCCGCGCGTTCCAGACTATTTCGGCAACGTCGTTCGCAATCCGATCAATCTCATTTCGCGCTGGAAGATTCTGGATAACCTGCGCCGCAGCCTGACGGAAATTGCAACGCTGGCCATCCTGGTGAGCGGCTGGTTGTTTCTTCCGGGAAAAGCGCTGTACTGGACGTTGGCAACGGTCGGAATGTTTGCGGCGCCGACCTATCTGCAATTCACGCTTTCCATCTTGCGGAGCGGCAACAACAAGTTCACCGCGCGGTTCTGGAAAGAATGGTTCGCCGACTTTTCCGCGGCGAACGCGCACCTGTTCATGCGGCTGGTCTGTCTGCCGCAGCAGAGTATGGTGACTCTCGATGCGATCCTGCGGGTTGTAGTGCGGATGGCGTTGACCCGCCGGAAATTGCTCGAATGGGAGACCGCGGCCGAAGCCGAGGCCAGCGGACGGAAGCGCAGCCCGGTGGATCTCTATTTGGCGGTGACGCCATGGCTGGCTTTTCTTGGTGGCATCTTTCTGGCCATAGACCGGCCGGACGCGTTTCTCGTGGCGTGGCCCCTGCTGTTGCTGTGGGGTGGCTCGCGGGAATTTTGCAACTGGCTGGACCAGCCCTTGCCTGAAGACGGGCTCAAGATTAGCGATCGCGACGAAGCACTGCTGCGCAATTCCGCTCTGCGCACTTGGAGATTTTTTCGCGAATTCAGCAATGAGCGGGAAAATTACCTGATTCCGGATATTTTCAAAGAAGAGGGCAAGCTTACGGCGCACCGGGTGTCGACTACCAACCTCGGGCTGCTGCTGAACGCTCGCGTCGCCGCGGTGGACCTCGGCTACCTGACCGTTTCGGAGTTCATCGCGGAAACAGAGAAGACCCTCGACACGGTTCGGCGTTTGCCGAAAGCTCATGGCCACCTCTACAACTGGTATGACAACCGCACTCTCGAACCTGTCGGCGATCCGTTCCTGTCTACGGTCGACAACGGCAACCTCGTTTGCTGCCTATGGACGTTGAAGCAGGCTAGCCTAGAAGAACTGAAGCGCCCGATTTTCCGTAAGGAGCTCTGGTCCGGCATTCGCGATCACGCGCGGTTGATTCAGCAGCTTCGACCGAGCAAGGAAGTTCGCAAGGCGGTCCGTGGCATTGAGGAACGCATCGCCAATCGCGGTGAAACCGTCCTCGAATGGCTCAGTTCCCTGCCAGCGCTGGAACAGGCAGCGACGGCCTTAATCGAGGCGGCCAAGCCCGGCGCGCAAAATTCGGAAGAACTGCAGTGGTGGCTCACTGAATTCGGTGTGAGGGTTTCGGCGCTGCATGGCCTCGCCGTCGAGTTCGCACCATGGGCTTCGACGAAGTTCCGCACGCTGCGCGCGGAAGAAAAACAACAAGCCAAATGGATCACGGACCTGAGCCTCGCCGAAGCGGTTCGCATCTACGATGAAATCGCGGACGTCCTCCGCGAAGAGAATCGCGGGCAGCAAAGCGAAGGAGCCGCCGAAAATGCGTCGCGCGAGTTGCTGCGCGACGCTCTGACCTCGGCTCGTGAAGCCGCGCATCAAGCAGCCGCCGCATTGAGCGGCATCGCCGCCTACGCCGATGAACTCGCCGCGGGCATGGATTTTTCTCTGGTGTACGACGCCCCGCGGAAGCTCGTCACCATCGGCTTTGACGCAGCGAAGGACGCCGCCAGCGAACACCATTACGACCTGCTCGCCTCCGAAGCGCGCGCCGCGGTTTTTGCTGGCGTCGCGAAAGGCGAAATTCCGCAGGAATGCTGGTTCCATCTCGACCGTTCGCACGTGCGATTCAAGGGTGAACGCGTGCTGCAGTCGTGGACCGGCACGATGTTCGAATACCTGATGCCGTCGTTGTGGATGAAGTCATCCGCGGGCACTTTGCTCGATCGCAATATGAGCAGCGCCGTTCGCGCACAGCAGAAACATGCGAAGCGCTACGGAATCCCCTGGGGAATTTCGGAGTCGGCCTGCAGCCTGATCAGCGGCGACGGCCACTATCACTACTTTGCCTTTGGCGTGCCGGCATTGGCATTGCACCGGCCCGATGACGAACGCGTTGTAATTTCGCCGTATTCCACATTCATGAGTCTGATGACGGGTTCTTACGACGCGCTGCGCAATCTGTGGCGCTTGAAGAAATTGGGCGCGGTTGGCTCGTACGGTTTCTACGAGGCGCTCGATTACGGTCCGCGCATGACGCTGCACCGCAAGCGCTTCACGATGGTGCGTTCCTGGATGGCGCATCACCAGGGTATGTGCCTGCTGTCCATCGCCAACGTCCTGTGCGATTCGGCGATCCAACGCCGCTTCCATGCCGAACCGCAAGTCGCGGCAACCGAACGCATCCTGCACGAGCGCTCCAATGCGTCGGAAGCGCTGGATGTCAACAGGGCGCAGCGCAAGCGCAAAGCGGAAGCGCTGCTCACCGAAGGGCAGAGCGTGCTGAGCCCAAGCTACTGGGAAGCAAAGGATCGCGCGCAAACTGCAGCGTAATCGATTCTTATCGCAAAGGTACGAAATGAAGGAAGCCGCTATTTTGCCGCGGCTTCCTTGAATTTTGCCGCCTGCTCGGGCCGATTCATTCCTGTGTATTCCGCTACCAGGTCCTTGCGCGCGCTGCGCAGCCAGCTCACGCTAGGATCCATCTGCTTGCTTAAACTGTCGAACCCAGCGTGAGTCTGCTCTTCCGCCTCGGCATAGCGATTCTGTCGCAACAGCGTCCTGCCCAGCTTGATCCGCGCAATGCCGGTATTGACGTTGTCTGGAGGAAGGGCCTCGGTCAAGCGGCGAATCACGTCGCGGAAAATCGGTTCGGCGCTGGCGTAATCTTTCTTGTCCATGTACTGGCTGGCGACGTTGGCCAGCGCAATCGCAACGAGATAATGCTGGTCGCCGTAGATAGACCGGTAAATCTCGGCAACGCGCCGGAATTGCACAATGGCGCCATCCATATCATTCCGCATGGACTCGTTCGCCGCCAATT
>DASSYL010000564.1:0-4146 GCA_035703315.1 Candidatus Acidiferrum sp.
CGCGAATAGCCGAATTGGGCACGCAAAACCTGTGGTGCGCAGGTGACGCTGCCGTTCAATTTCTGCGCTTCTTCCAGGAGCGCGGCGTCAGCGTTTCCATGACCGAGGCCGAAGCGATGAGCGTGGCGAATGGCGGCTATCTGGGTGCTTTATTGAGCGGCGTCGGTTTTGATTACACCGCATTCGATATTTTCGAAGCGCCGAACACCCGCTTGATGGACCTCAACATCCACTTCGTGCCATCGAATCTGCAATCGAAATTCGATCTCGTCACAAACTACGGAACGACCGAGCACGTCCTCAACCAGATGCTCGCGATGCGCTCGGTGCACGATCTCGCCAAACCGGGCGGGCTCATTCACCACGATCTTCCCTTCGGCGGGTACTACCTGCACTGCTATTTCAAGTACAACCCGGGAGTCTTTCACGACCTTGCCACGGCGAATGGATACCGTGTGATCTTTCAGGAGATCTCGTCCGGGAAGTGGCGACAGACGCCTTCCGCGCTGCGCGAGAAAAGGTTTGAGGACAGCAAGTTTCGCGATTACGGGATCGAAATTGTCTTCCAGAAAACCGCCGATGCGAGCTTCAGGATCCCTGTCGACAACATCAGCAGTGCGGTCGTTTCAGAAGCTGCCTGGACGTCCGGCGAAAACAATCTCGCCGTTTCTCCTGTCCTGCCGGTCGATCCAAAAACGCTTTTGGCGCGCATGCCGTTTAAAACGGTGCACGCGGCGTATTGGTCGCGAGTGAAGGACCTTATCTTCGATTTCGGTTTTCGGAGATGAGGTGACTGACGTCAAAGCCGTCCCTGCAGAGGCGATTGGCGCAGAGTTGGTGTCCGCTCGGGCTGAGGGCCAGTTCGTCGCCGCATTCGAGGCAGAAGAACGGCAGCAATCGCTCTATCGGGTGTTCGTCGAGGTCGAGGTCCACGGAATTGTCCTTTAAAAAAGAACCCGCCGGACGAGCGACGGGTTTAAGATCTTTCACAAGCGTCGCGCGCCAGGTCCCACTGCCATTTGGAAGGCCTCGCCCGTCCCCCGTGGTCGAGGCATTCCGGCGCGGCGTTAGCTTGCAGTTTTATTTTTGCTTTAGAACAGCCTGATCGACTCCGTCTTGTGGTTTCGAGCCAAGATTTTGGGATTTGCTGCCTGGCCGACGCGGACACCATTTATTAACAAGCGCGGTCCCAATCTATCGACCATTGGGAACGGATAGTCGGGACGCCATGTACAACCTCGCAACAGCCGCCGCGGCGGTGGGCCGCAACAAAAACGCCATCCTGCGCGCGATCGAAGCCGGGAAGATTCCAGCGTCTCAGGACGCGAACGGCGACATGCAGATCGACCCTGTCGACCTGCACCGCGTTTATCCGCCACTGCGGACCGGCGACGCGCAGCAGCAGCAGCGCCTGTATCAGTCGCCGCTGCTGATGCCGGTAGCCGGCTAGATTTTGTTTGCGGCGGTAATCCGTTCAGTCGCCGCTTGGCCGGCGGCTTAACCTTAGTTCGTTAGGTTAAGCGCGGGATTGGATCGCGCAGCGAGCGCGGACGGCTACTGTTCAGTGGCGTTGGACCTTCGTCAGCCACTGACAGCCGCACCCATGGCCGCTATCGCCCGCATCGCAATCATTATGTATTTGCTCCAGGCCGCTGCCGGATTTGCAGTCGGTTTGGCGCTGCCGTGGCTTCTATTTTTCAGCGCAATCTGATCTCTCGCTCAATCCACACGATTGACCGCCGGCGCCTCGTATAACCAAAATGAGGTGATCGACGTCGCCGTCGATCGCGGCGAAGGCGCAGGGGACGATGAGCAGAATCCTGACAACACACGTCGGCAGCCTGCCGCGGCCGCACGATCTGCTGGACATGATGAAGACGCGCCTGAGCGGCGGTGCCTGCGACGCGGCCGCTTACGAGGCGAGGGTGCGAAATGCCGTTTCCGAAGTCGTCGCCAGGCAGGTCGAGTGCGGCATCAACATCGTTACCGATGGGGAGCAGTCGAAACCCGGGTTCTTCACTTACGTCCGCGAGCGGCTGTCGGGGTTCGAGCCGCGACCCGGAATGAAGGTGCCGTTCTTCGAGGCCGAGGTGTCAACGTTCCCGGAGTACTACAAGGATTACTTTGCCCGCGCGATGGGCGGCGGGGCGGTCGCTCCCATGGTCCCGACGGTGTGCATCGGACCTGTCTCCTATACGGGCCGGAAGGCGTTGGCCCGCGATATCGAAAATCTGAATGCTGCTCTTGCTGGTCGGCGCGTCGCCGGCGCATTCATGCCGTCAGTCGCGCCAAGCGGAGCAGGGCTGAACGAGTACTACCGGACCGACGAGGAGTACTACGACGCCGTCGGCAACGCCTTGCGCGAGGAATACAAGGCGATCGTTGACGCCGGATTCCATCTTCAGATCGACGACCCCTTTTTGTCCGACGTCTATTCGGACTTGCGGTATGACGACGCGCAGAAGAAACGCAAAGCTGGCCTCTTCGTGGAAGCACTCAATCACGCGCTGGATGGCATTCCGGAGGAGAAGGTACGCTTCCACACCTGTTACGGAATAAACGAGGGCCCGCGCATCTTCGACGCCAGGCTGAAGGACGTCGCCGGCCACATGCTGAAGGTCAAGGCCCGTTACTACTCCTTCGAAGGTGCGAACCCGCGGCACGAGCACGAATACCATCTGTGGGAGTCGATCCGGCTGCCGGCCGGCAAAGTCCTGCTCCCCGGCGTCATCACGCACGCCAGCACTATTGTCGAGCACCCCGAGCTCATTGCCGAACGGCTTGTTCGCTATGCCAGGATCGTGGGGGGAGAAAACGTCATTGCCAGCGCGGATTGCGGCTTCTCCTCGCAGGCCTGTTACAAGACCGAGGTCCATCCCAAGGTAATCTGGGAGAAATTCAAGGCGTTGGCAGAGGGCGCCCGGCTCGCGAGCCAGCAGGTTTGGGGCGTGGCAAATTGAGGCGTATTGGCAAAAGGATTTTTTTTGGTCTCAAATTTGTTTGTTGCATGTAAACTGGGAAAACGGGGTTACCAAAACAGGGAGGGACGACAACATGGCGACACGTAATGAAAGCAGTCTGCCTGTATTGTCACATGCAGATGGAGTGGCTACGAGCACCGCCGATATCTTGCTCCTGGTCGGACGCATTATTTTAGCCTGGGTCTTTCTGCGCAGCGGTTATGGCAAGATCTTCGATATTGGAGCTGTCGCCGCATCGTATCCCCCGCGCGGCCTGCCACCCTTCCTTGCCTACATCGCCACTCCGTTCGAGTTCTTCGGTGCCATTGCACTGATCTTCGGCTTTGCGACCCGGTACGTCGTTATTGGTTTTGTTATCTTCCTGCTGGTCGCGACGTTCAGCTCGCACCGGTATTGGGAATTTGCGGACGCCGCCGCGCGCCGCGCCCAGGACGGCAACTTCTATAAGAACATGTCCATGCTGGGCGGCTTCTTGGCGTTGTTTGTTTGCGGTCCCGGACGGTTGAGCGTCGACAACTGGCTAGCCGGGCGTAAATAGGCTTCACGCTTTCCAAAGCAGTTTGGAAAAAGCGGCATCAAGGATTGAGCGGAGGTCTTCGGGCCTCCGTTTCATTTCAGGGAGAAGTGTTGCCTCCGCGAAGCGGTAATGACCGCCGCGACACCGTGTTGCCGATACGTTCACGGCAATGACGTTTGGGTCCAAGGTTAAGCTTCACGGTTTGTTCGACAGCATTCATAGATGCGTCAGGCCAAGGATGCGACCGACAATCCACGTGCCAAGGGCCCAACCCGCGCCTGTAAAAAATCCCACGCAAGCCCAGACGACAATCAGTTCAACATTCACCTTTGTCGGCATTGATGCGCACAAGCGGAGGTCCTGAAATGTTTGTTGTGAAGACCCCCGATTGATTTTCGCCCGCCTTGCGCGGCATCCTACCGTTAGGGCTAGGGGATAACACCATGAATGCAAAGCTACTTGTTACTGCCGCAGTCGGTGGTGTCGTGGGCGTGTGCGTTGCTCAATCCAACGCGCAATCGCAAGCAGAAATACCACGTCTAGAGGCGGGTCGGTCCAAAGAGGCTTATTCGCAGTGTTTGGGTAATGAGACTACCCAAGCGCTGCCTAAAAACATGTCGGGTTCCGACTTTACGATTTACATCAAGG
>DASSYL010000013.1:0-5314 GCA_035703315.1 Candidatus Acidiferrum sp.
TTCGCTCGGAATCACAAGCTTTTTAGCAAGTCGCTGATTCCACGGCAACGGAATATCACTTTTTGGATTTTTCCAGGTCGGCGCGGAGCTTGGCGATTTTCTTTTCGATCTTGTCGCGGTCTTCGGCGCCGGGATAGAGATCGAGATAGCGCGTATACGATTTGAGGGCATCTCGTTTCAGTTTCTTTTTTTCCTGGGCTTCACCCAAATAGCGGAAGGGAATGGCGTAGCCGGGCTTGGCTAACGTTGCGTCCTGAAAGCGGTCGATGGCGGCGTCGACATCGCCTTTGCGCAGGTAGTACTGGCCGACTTCGATGTCCTTTTCGGCGCGCAGTGGATCCCACATGGGCTGGTCGGGGGCGTTTTGCGTGGCATTGTCGGTGGTGGAGTTGGGTTTTGCTTTGGGCTTAGGGGGATCTTGAGGCGTGGATTGTGCGGCCAGGCATGAAACGGAGAGTGCAAGGGCGGCCAAGAGTGTCGCGGCCAGCAGCGAGCGGCGAGCAGATAGAAAACGCTGTGTCGCGCCTACGGCGCTTGGCCTCGGTTCGCGACTCGATACCCAGCGCTGTCGCGCTGGGAGAGGTTCTGGCGAGGCTCCGGCGCTGTTTTGTCGATGATCTTGGTCACGACGCATGGGCAGTTTGATTCAGTCTAGTATGATGGAAGTTGGCTCGTCGGAGTAGAGGCGCCGCATCTGGCGCGCGAAGTCGCCCGCCTCCCGTCACGGCGGGCAAGCAGAGGGCGGCCGCCACAACGGCTATCTGGATGGAACCCAAAGAAAAAGCGGGGCTGTTACCGGAAAAGGCCGGGGTGTACCTGTTCCGGGACGCGGCGGAGCATGTGATTTATGTGGGCAAGGCGCGGCTGCTGCGGAATCGGGTGCGTTCGTATTTTCTGGAATCGCGCTGGATGGATGCGAAGACAGGTTCGCTGGCGCGGGAAATAGCGGATCTGGAAACGATTGTGGTGGACAACGAGCGGGAGGCGCTGGCGCTCGAAAACCAGCTGATCAAGCGGTACAAGCCGAAATTCAACGTGATGCTGCGGGACGACAAGACGTACCCGTACATCAAGTTCACGGCGGCGGAGAAATATCCGCGGGTTTATTTCACGCGAAGGATCAAGAAGGATGGATCGTTGTATTTTGGGCCTTATTTTCCGGCGAGCCTGGCGCGGCGGATTCTGCATTTCGTGCATAAGAGATTTCTGGTGCCGTCGTGCGCGGTGGATTTGACGCGGGCGCATCCACGGCCGTGCTTGCAGTACTACATCCACCGGTGTCTGGGGCCATGCGTTGAAGGGCTGACGACGGATGAGAGGTATTCTGAAGCGGCGCGCGACGTGCGGATGCTGCTCGAAGGGCGGCGGCATGATCTCATCAAGAGCCTGGAAGAGCGGATGACGGCTGCCGCCGAAAAGGAATTATTCGAACAGGCGGCGTCGTATCGCGATTTGCTACGCACGCTGGAGGACATCGAGGAGAGACAGCGAATTGCGGCCACGCAGGGCGACGATACGGATGTGCTGGCGTACCACGCGGAACCGCCGCTGGTGGCGGCGAACTTGTTCCACTTGCGCGGCGGGCGGATCGTGGATCGGCGGGAGTTTTATTGGGAAGACCTGGAGGGGTTTGAGGCGAGTGAATTTGTGGTGTCGCTTTTGAAGCAGCTCTATCTGGACTCGGAATATTTGCCGAAAGAGATTCACGTGCCGGAGGAGTTTGAAGACCGCGAACTGCTGGAGGAGATGCTGAGCGAGCGGGCCGGGCACCGCGTGGAGATTCAGACTCCGCAGCGCGGAGCGAAACGCGCGGTCATGGACCTGGTGAAAAACAACGCGGCACATTCGTTCGAGCAGCGTTTCCGCGTATTGAAGCCGACTTCGAAAGCGATTGGCGAAGCGCTGCAGGGCGCACTAAATTTGGCGGAAGAGCCGGTGCGCATTGAATGCTTTGATATTTCGCATATTCAGGGCAGCGACACGGTGGCTTCGATGGTGGTGTGGGAAAGAGGCCGCATGAAGAAGGGCGACTACCGGAAATTTATTATTCGCGGCATGGATGCGCCCGTGGTTGAAGGGCGCACGGTCGGGTCGCCAGAAGGCGTGGGCGGCCCACCGGAAAACGGGGTTCGCGTTCTGCCGGTGTACCGGCAGAACGATGATTTCGCGAGCATGCGGGAAGTGGTGACGCGCCGGTATCGCCGCGAGCAGGACGAAAAAAAGGCGATGCCAAGTTTAGTCCTGATTGACGGCGGCGTGGGGCAGTTGCATGCTGCGGCGGAAGCGCTGGAGTCGCTCGGAATCATCAACCAGCCGCTGGCGAGCATCGCGAAGAGGGAAGAAGTTTTGTACGTGTATGGGCAAGAGGAGGAGCCGGTGGTGCTGGACCGGCATTCGCCGGTGCTGCATCTGATCCAGCAGATACGGGACGAGACGCACCGATTTGCGGTGACCTTTCACCGGTTGCGGCGCGGGAAGCGGCAGACGCGGAGCGCGCTGGTCGAGATTCCGGGGGTGGGCGCGAAGACGGCGCAGAAACTGTTGAAGGAGTTTGGCAGTGTTGCGAATGTCCGACGGGCCGGAGTGGAGCGGCTGAGCCTGGTAATCCCGCGAAAGAGTGCGGAAAGAGTGCTGGCGAGGCTTGGAGAGCAGGAAGTTGAGACTAACCGGTAAAGATGCGGTTGGCGGTTAGCGCTTGTTGTGACTGACAAATCAGTGTGTTACGGTGCAATTTGGAGGAGACCATGGCGGACAATGTCGGATCGAAAGTGACGTATTTTTTGGTGGGAATGGGAATTGGCGCATTGGTGGGACTGCTGTTCGCGCCGAAGTCGGGCGAAGAGACCCGGAAATTTTTGACGGACAAGGCCGATGAAGGCCGCGACTATGCGCAGAAGAAAGCGCGGGAATTGCGTGAACGTGCAGACGAGTTGATTGAGCGTGGCAAAGAAACAGCGGGACGGCACAAGGAAACGATCTCGGCGGCAGTGGAAGGTGCGCGGGATGCGTACCGACGCGAGGCGTCGAAGTCGTAAGCGACGCTGACGGGCGGTGTGGCGGATTGCGTTCTGATTTCGTTCCGGAGCCGGAATGAAGCGGCAGGGACGAAGGGGCGGACATGCAAAACTGGGTTGGAGTGGTGATTGCGCTGGCGATGGTCCTGCAGGTGTCGATCTTGATCGCACTGTTTTTGCAGACGCGGCGCACCATGCAAAAAGTGGAAAAGACCGTGACCGATCTGAACGATCGCGCGGGACCGATCCTGACGCGCGTGCAGATTCTGCTGGATGACACGCAGCCAAAGATTTCGACCATGGTGAGCGACGCGGCGCATATCGTTTATTTGGCGCGCGGGCAGGCGCAGAAGGTGGACCGAGTGTTCACCGACGCGGCGGACCGGTTGCGCGGACAGTTGCTGCATGTGGACCGGATTTTGACGGGAACAATGGAAGCTGTGGAAGATGCGGGAACGCAGTTCCGGCAAAGCTTCTGGCGGCCGGTGCAGAAGGCGTCGGCGCTGGTGCAGGGAATCAAGGTGGGGCTGGATCTGCTGAGGTCGCGGCGGGCGCCGGCTCCGCGGCGACGGGATGACGAGACGGCGGAGCAGGAAGAGGAATTGTTTATTTAACAAGAGTCGAAGGTTCAAAAGCTAAACGAAAAAGCCAAAGAGGCGCGGCGCAAGTCGGGCCTCTTTTGTTTTATTGGTGGCCACGAAACGGCGGCGCGCTGGCCCCGCTTTACAGCACAGTAAATTAGCGGATCCAGCCGCCGGCGAGCACTATGTCGTGGTGATAGAAGACGGCGGCCTGGCCAGGGGTTACGGCGCGTTGAGGCCAATCGAAGCTGATGCGGGCTCGGGCGCCGGGCAAAGCTTCGACCCTAGCCGCAGCGGGTTCGTGCTTGTGGCGAATTTTTACGTGCGCGCGGACGGGTGAAGTTGGCTCGGTGATGGAGACCCAGTTGACATTTTCGACTTCAAACTCTGTAGTGCGCAGTGTGTCGTCCTCGCCGACGATGACGCGGTTGGTTTCGCGCTCGATGGAAAGAACGTAGAGCGGCTTGCCGGTGGCGAAGCCGAGACCCTTTCGCTGGCCGATCGTGAAATTGTGGATGCCATTGTGGCGGCCGAGAACTTGGCCGGAATCGGTGACGATTTCGCCTTCGGCGGTGTTCACAGGAATCTTGTTTTCGGACGCGTAGGCGTGAATGAACTGGACGTAGTTGCCGTTGGGGACGAAGCAAAGCTCCATGCTTTCGGGCTTGTCGGCGACGGGTAGAGCCGCGCGATGAGCGATTTCGCGGACGTCGTCCTTGGAAAGCTCGCCGAGAGGGAATTCGCTGTGGGAAAGCTGGTCCTGAGAGAGCCCCCAGAGGAAATAGGATTGATCTTTTGCGGGATCGAGTGAGCGCAAGAGCTGGTAGCGATTGGTAGTGGCGTCACGGCGAATGCGCGCGTAATGGCCCGTGGCGAGGCGGCCGGCGCCGATCTGGCGAGCCATGCGAAGTAGCGGCTCAAACTTTACGTCGGTGTTGCAATTGGTGCAGGCGATGGGAGTGCGCCCGCTGAGATAATCCTGCACGAACGGGCGGACGACGCGTTCCTCGAACTGGTACTCGAAATTGACGACATAATGCGGGAAGTTGAGATGCTGGGCAACGCGCTTGGCGTCGTAAACGTCGTCGAGCGAACAGCAACGGTGCTGCGCCGGGCCGTCTCCTTGCAGTTCGGGCAAGCGGCGTTGGTTCCACAGCTGCATGGTCAGGCCGACGATGGCGCGGCCCTGCTGTTGGAGAACAGCGGCAACGGTGGAAGAGTCCACGCCGCCAGACATGGCCACTGCGACGAGTCCGGGATGGATTTCGGCGCTGGCGGGCAGACTGGGCTCGAGTTGCGCTATCTGAGACATACATTGCTAGTTTAACAGGCGCGAAGGCCTTAGGTGATGGAACATGGCACCTACCAGCAATTGCAGAACCCAACGAAAATGTTGCATGTCAGGCGTCGCGGGTGTGCGAAAAGGACTTGGAGAGTATTTCGTCGTGATACGTTGCAGAGCTTCAGCCTGGTTGGCAAGGTCCGAGGATACGGACAGGGGCAGGGCAAATTCATGAAAAAAGCTCAACCGGCGACCGGCACGCTGGAAACTGCAAGCCACAACGCGGGCCCGGAACGAACCGTGTTCCACATCGGCGTGTTTCTAGTGTGCTTTCTGATTCTGTACTCGAGGCGGCCGGACGCGATACTGGACGCGCAGTTCTACGCGGAAGACGGAGCGCGCTGGTATCGGGATGCTTACCAGCTCGGCTGGCGTTG
>DASSYL010000234.1:0-13211 GCA_035703315.1 Candidatus Acidiferrum sp.
AAGCGAAGTTGTGCGAGATGGGGGCGAGAGCGGGAGTCGCGCGCGTCGCGGTGGGCGCAGGAGCCTCGTACGGTTCGGCGAAGTGCTGGCCGCCGGAGCGATTTGCGCAAGCCTTGAATCAGTTGCGGCGTGAGCGCGAGACAGACGTGGTGCTGTTTGGAACGCCGAGCGAAACTGAAGTCTCCGCCGCGATTCGGGCCGGGCTGAGGCAGCCTGCGCTGGACTTAACAGGCAAGACACAAGTGGCGGAGTTGGCGGCGCTGCTATCGCGCTGCAGCGTGTTTTTGGGCAATGATTCAGGGGCAATGCACGTGGCCGCAGCGGTCGGTTTGCCGGTGCTGGCGGTGTTCGGGCCCACCGACCCCTTTGGCACTGCGCCGGTTACGCCGCGTTGTACCGTCGTTCAGCAAAAGCCGTATTGCAGTCCTTGTTTTCTGCGGCGCTGCCCGACCGATCACCGATGCATGACGGCGGTTACGCCGGAGATGGTCAGCGAACCGCTGCTGAAGAGAATCGCGGAGGTGTCTCCTGCGTGACGAGCCCGTGTTGCGACCGGCGGTCTTTCTGGACCGCGACGGAACCATTACGGAGGAGGTCGGCTACTTGAATCACATTAGCCGATTCCGTATGTTGAGCGGCGTGGCTGTGGCAATCCGCAGATTGAACGAGGCACAAATGCCGGTGGTCGTGGTGACGAATCAGTCGGGCGTGGGGCGCGGCTATTTTCCCGAATCGTTGGTCCATGAAGTTCATGAACGGATGATTTCCGAATTGGCGGCGGAAGGAGCACGATTGGATGGTGTGTACTATTGTCCCCACGTTGGCGCTGACGAATGCCAGTGCCGCAAGCCGAGAACTGGCATGCTGGAACGAGCGGCCGCCGAGTTACGGCTGGAGTTGAAGAAGTCATTTGTCGTGGGAGACCGTGGCGGTGATGTGGAATTAGCGCGTCGCGCGGGAAGCCGGAGCGTTTTTGTACGGACTGGATTTGGTGAAGGCGAGTTGGCCTGGCACGCGGCGAATTGGCCTCATCAACCGGATTTTGTGGCAAAGGATCTGACTGAAGCGGCGAATTGGATTTTGATGGAAACGCAACGATGAGCCCAGCCAAAAAGAGTCCAGCGAATGGTTCCGTCGATTTGGCGGCGCTGGCCGAGGTTGTGGAACGGTTTGTAGGCAAGCGAATCGTCTTGTTCGGCGATTTTGTTGCGGACGAGTTCCAGTTTGGCGACATTTCGAGAGTTTCGCGCGAAGCACCGGTCTTGATCTTGCGGCACCGCGAGACGCGCGTGGTGCCGGGCGGCGGAGCGAATGCGGCCAACAATCTTGCGGCACTGGGCGCGAAGGTTTCGCCCGTAACAGTGGTGGGTGATGACGCGGTGGGCGACGCGCTGGCGAAACAGTTTCGCGAAAGCGGGATTGAGACCAGCGGAATTGTTCGCGCAAAGAATTGGAGTACTCCTACCAAGACGCGTTTTCTCGCCGGTTGGGCACATACCGTGGCACAGCAGGTGTTGCGTGTGGACCGTGAGCCAGGTTGCGCCCCGCCGGATACAACGCTGGCCAAAGTTGCGGCGAAGCTGCAAGGCAAGTCGAAAAAGGCTGACGGATTGGCAGTTTCCGACTATGGATTCGGAGTGGCATCACCGGCGGCGGTGAGTAAAGCGATTGGTCAAAGCAAACGGAAGATTCCAGCTACGCTGGATGCGCGCTATAACTTGCAGGCTTACGCGAGAAGTGGCATCACGGCGGCGACTCCGAACGAAGCGGAACTCGAGGCGCTGCATCATACGACCATCGGGCGAGACGTTGCCGAGCTGGAGAAGCGCGGCCTGACCACCCTCAAGAACATGCGGCTGGAATCGCTTCTCGTAACGCGCGGAAGAGACGGTATGGCTCTTTTCGAGAGTGAAGGGAAGAAGGTCTGGCACATCCCAGTCCACGGCAGCGATCAAGCCGTGGACGTCACGGGAGCCGGAGATACCGTACTGGCTGCGTATACGCTGGCGCTGGCTTGTGGCGCCAATTCGCTTGAAGCGGCCCATATTGCAAATATCGCCGGCGGCCTGGTGGTGATGAAACGGGGAACCGCAGTGGTGACAAGAGGAGAGCTGCTGGCGGCAATTCGGGGCGAAGTCTCCGGCAGCGCTGCGTAAAATGCGACCGGCCCACGAAAAAATCATAGAGCGCGAAGAGTTGCCGGAGATTGCCAAGGACCTGCGGGAGCGCGAGAAGAAAATCGTGTTTGCCAACGGATGTTTCGACATTCTGCATGTCGGGCACGTTCGCTATTTGGAAGGTGCCCGCGCGGAAGGCGACGCGTTGATTGTCGGCGTAAACGCGGATTCCAGTGTAGGTAGGCTTAAGGGCCCGGGCAGGCCGGTGCTCGACGAAAACGCACGGGCGGTGCTGGTTGCGGCGCTGCGCGTGGTGGATTACGTGGTGATTTTCCCCGACACCAATGTGGAGTCGCTACTGGCGGAATTGCGTCCCGATGTTCACGCCAAAGGGACGGACTACACGGAGCAAACCGTGCCGGAGCGAGCGGTGGCCGAACGGCTGGGCATCCGCGTGGCCATTGTCGGCGATCCAAAGAACCACTCGACCCGCGAGCTTCTCGAGACCGTGCGCCGGGCACTCGATGGCTGAACCACAATTCCTCGTCGTGCGGCACGGCTCGCTGGGCGACATTGTGCATGCTTTCCCGGCGGTTGGCGGATTGCGCGAATCGTTTCCGAACGCAGAAATCATCTGGCTAACGCATCCGAAGTGGGAAGCGCTGGTGCGTGCGAGCACTTCTGCCGATGAAGTATGGACGGTGGACACGCGCGACTGGACGTCACTGCGAGGCATCCTGGCGCGTATTCGCACGCATCACTTCGACCGAGCGATTGACTACCAAGGCTTGTGGAAGTCGGCGTTGATTCCTTTTCTGGCGCGCGTGCCTCGCCGAATTGGATTTTCCTCGCTGACGGTGCGCGAGGCAGGGGTTCCGCTGCTGTATACCGATCGCGTGTGCGTGAATGTGGCGTCGCATGTCGCCGATCAAAACGGCGAGTTGTCGCTGCGAGCGGGCGCAAAAAGAGGAACCGCTCCGGTTGCGCTGCATATCCCGCCGGAAGAGGAAGCGGTCGTCAAGGGTGCGCTTCTGAATGAGGGCGTCGTGGAATACGTGGTGTTGAGTCCGGGCGGTGGCTGGCGGTCGAAATGCTGGCCCGTCGAGCGGTTCGGAAAGTTAGCCTTACGAATTCGGGAGGAATTGCAATTGCGTTGTGTGATCAATGCGGGTCCCGGTGAAGAAGACCTGGTGGCAACCCTGGTGAAGGCGGCCGGGAGAGCGCAGCCCATGCCCTACCGCGGAAATCTGGCGCAGCTGATGGCTTTGCTGAAAAACGCTGCCGCGGTCGTCGCCGGAGATACGGGGCCGCTGCACCTAGCGGATGCGTTGGGCGCGCCGGTGGTGGCGATCTTTGGGCCCACCGACCCGACCCGCAATGGACCGTACCGGCACAACGGCGTCGTGCTGCGCTGGGAAGGCGCAGAAACCACGTACAAGCGAGGCGCCGAGGCAGACGAGTCCTTGAGGCACATCAGTGTTGACGAAGTATTCGACGCCCTGCGCGGGCTGCGTGAAGCCGCATGAGCGACGCTGGCGCCTTATTTGTGCGATGGCGCGTTCGACTCGGCTACGTACTGGCGATCTTTGTGCTGCTGTTTGCTCGTCCCACACCTCGAAGTGTGGCAATCGGTGCAGCCGTCGGCTTGATCGGCTTGTGGATTCGCGCGTATGCCGCAGGCTATCTTCACAAACAATCCGTCCTCACGGTCACCGGTCCATACGCGTACACGCGTAACCCGCTCTATTTGGGCAGTTCAATTTTGGCGCTGGCGGCGGGAATTGCGACGCGGTCGTGGATCTCTGCGCTCATCCTTTTGGCGTACTTTGCTGTTGTCTACGCCGTGGTGATGCAACGCGAAGAGCGGGAACTCTATGCGCAACACGGCGAAGCGTTCAAGGCCTACGCGGATGCGGTGCCGCTCTTTTTGCCACGATTGGCGCGGGCGAAAGTGCCGGGCGCGAGCGCCGGCCAATTTTCCTTCGCGCAGTACAAGAAAAATCATGAATACGAAGCCGCGGTTGGATTTTTATTGCTGCTCTTGGTGCTTCTGATCATCTGGCTGTTTGAATCGAGCATGACAGTAATATGAGGGAACTCTACAAAACAGGACACTTCGCAGCGCTTCCCATCGAAATGTGAATGGCGCCGTTCTGGTCCGTGGGCAAACCGAACGACCGGCTGAACCCGGCCGTGAGCAAGCTTCGCTGGAGCAAAAGTCCCGCAGCAGCCAGAAATGGTGAAGCTCCGCAGGATCACCTTCGCCGCAACCGCATCAGTGTCTCGATATGAAAAGTCTGGGGAAACAGGTCAAAGAAATCGACAGAAGCAATCTCATACTGATGAGACGGTGCGGGCAACTCCGCCGGCTTTCGCGACGTCTGTAGCAGAATGGCGAGGTCGCGAGCGAGCGTCGAGGGATCGCAGGATAGATACACGATCTCATCGGGCCCTAGATCAGCGAGCTTTTGTGCTGCGGCCTGCCCCAATCCGGCGCGCGGCGGGTCCAGTACGACAAACCCCGGCTTTTCCTTGGTTTTCTTAAGAAACTCCTCGGTATGTTCGTTTTGCGAAACGACGGCGACGCCGGCGCTCTCGGCGTTTTCACGCAGATTACGCGTTGCGGAGAGGTTCGCGTCAACACTAACCACGCGGCGAAATTGCTTCGCTAGTGGAAGCGTAAAGAATCCGACGCCTGCGTAAAGGTCGAGTGCAAGTTCACCCTGCGCTCCGCCGACGACGGTCTCGAGCAAGTCTTCAATAAGAAACCGGTTGACCTGAAAAAACGAAAGATGACTCACGCGGAAATCGTAGCCGCCGGCTTGGTGAACCAGGTAGCCCGGACCGGAGAGCTCAAAACGATCCGTCTTCTGATCGAGCAAGAGCAGACTTTCAAGCGAGGGAACTGCTTCGCGGAACAATTTTGTAAGCTGTGCCACAGGAGCAGCAAATTGTTTGAACGCCACATTAAGCGCGATTTTGGAATCGGCGGAATCGGCAAAAGCTTCTATTTCAAGAACTTCGGGTGGCAAGGAGCCGGCGCGAGTGATTTCCTGCAGCCGAGAGAATAGATCAGCGAGAGCCGGCGAAAGGATGTCGCAGCGATCCACGGGCATGATGGTGTTGCTTTCAGGCAAGTAGTAACCGAGCGCGCGCGGATTGGCATGGCGCACGGCCCATTGCGCGCGGTTGCGATAATGCTTCGGTTCAGACGTGTGAGTCTTGATTTCGCCGGTCCAATTCACGCCGCCCATGCGCGAAAGTGTTTCGCGCAGAATGTCGAGCTTCACCTCCACTTGCGCGCCGTAGCTTGCGTGCTGGTAATGGCATCCGCCGCAAGTCCGGAAATGAGGACAAAACGGATCGACCCGGGTCGCGTTCGGCTTGGCGATTTCCAGTGGTTTGGCCCATAGCAGTTTCTTTTTGCGAGAAACCGTCTCGGCCTTTATTTCTTCACCGGGCAGCACATACGGCACAAACACCGTGTTGCCGTCGGAGTGGCTCAGACCGTCGCCTCCGTACACCATCTTCTCAATCAATAACTGTAATTCATCGGACATAATCACTCTTATTCTCCACAATTCGCGGCAAAAGAACAGCGAATCGCTGGCCAAATCAGAATTGGATGAGTCGCGGATCTACGAAAGGTAGAAAAGGCTCAGCCGGGGAATGCGAAACTCTTCCAGCAATCGTTTCTGCAGGTATTGCTTCTCCACCAGCGCCAGTTGCTCAGCTTTCATTTTTCGCCGATAAGTCGAGAGCGCGCTGTCCATCTCGCGGCGAATCCGCAGCATAACTTCGTCGCTCGAGTGCAGCAGCAGACCGGCGTGAATTCGTTCGTCGAGAATCGTCAGCCGGCGTTCGAGGTCTTCCAGGTCAAGAGAACTCGGAGACTCGAGAAGCACTGCGCACGCTTGCAACCCACCGATAGTCTCTTCCCATAATGGCACGAGTTCCGGGTTCTCGCCGTGACCGCGCACCGCAACTCGTATCATTTCCATGTTGCGCGACAAATATTGCTTTAATTCTTCCCGCTGAAATGGCTCGGCAT
Source organism: Candidatus Acidiferrum sp. (assembly GCA_035703315.1). Lineage (GTDB taxonomy): Bacteria > Acidobacteriota > Terriglobia > Acidiferrales > UBA7541 > Acidiferrum. The sequence continues at coordinate 6,169 of DASSYL010000234.1, forward strand.
TCCCTCTTCGACTCGCGCTTGTCGTCTTCCCGGCTGCCGCTTCCTGCGCTTCTTCGGCGGCTTCCAGCACCGCATCCGTGCAGTACGCCAGGCTTTTCAGTAGATTGCCGGCTCCCCGGCGCGAGCGGCCATAGCTCTCAAACGCGCGGTCGATTCCCTTGAACACCAGTTCGAGCGGGACGCCCGCTTTTTGCCAGGTTTCCATGATCGCCCAATCCAGAGGAGAGACCAGCAGGTGCGAGCCGCGTTTCTTCCAAAAATATTCTTCGATTTCGGTGAAATAGTTGAAGTAGTTCCAGCCGTCCATGCCCGCCCTACCGGGCCGCTTTGCGTTCGGTTTTCTTGTTCGCGTCGCTGGACTGGTTCTTTTCCCAGATGAGCCGTAAGCCTTCCAGCGTCAGAAATTCATCCGTCTCTTCGATGTGCTTGGAGCCTTTGGCAACCAGCTTGGCTTGCCCGCCGGTGGCAACGACTTTCACTTTACCTTCAAGCTCTGCCTTCATGCGCGCGAGCATGCCGTCCACCATGTCCACCGCACCGTAGTACAAACCGGCTTGCATATTGGCGACGGTGTTGCTGCCTATCACTTTTCCGGGATCCTTGATTTCTACACGCGGTAATTTTGCGGCGCGCGCAAACAACGCCTCTGACGCGATGCCGATTCCCGGGGCGATCACTCCGCCGACGTACTCGCCCTTCGCCGAAATCACATCGAACGTAATCGCCGTGCCAAAATCCACCACAATGCAGGGTCCGCCGTATTTGTGAAAGGCCGCAACGCCGTTGACGATACGGTCGGCGCCCACTTCCTGCGGATTGTCAACCAGCACGGACATTCCGGTTTTAACGCCCGGCTCGACGAAAATCGCCTTCTGCTCAAAATAGAGCTTCGACGTTTGCGCCAGCGTCCAGTTCATCGGCGGAACGACGGAGCTGACGATCACGCCTTGCACTTCGCGCGGATCGAGTTCCTGCAGCGTGAACAGGTTGCGAATCAGCACACCGTATTCGTCCACGGTCTGCATGCGCGCCGTAGTCAGCCGCCAATGCGCAATCAGTTCGTCGCCGCGGAATACGCCCAGTACGGTGTTGGTGTTGCCTACGTCAATGGTCAGCAGCATCGTGGCTGGTACTCACTTTATTTCTGCAACGTCGCCGGCAATCACCATAACAATCTTGCCGTCCGCGCGTTCGACCTGCAGCAAGCCTTCGGGCGCGAGACCCGCCGTCACGCCGGTAAAGCTCTCCGCTCCATTCGTCACACGCACCTTTTTCCCCACTGCATACGACGAAGCCTTGCTGAAGCGTTCCGTGACAGAAGCCGCGCCTTCGCGCAAGAAACGATTGTAATCGCTCTCAAATTCGCGGAGCAAACGCGCCAGCAGTTCGAGCCGCGCTTGGTTTTTGCCGGTTTCCGCGTGTAATGATGTCGCGATGGCGTTCAACTCTCCCGGGAACTTTTCCTGGTTGACGTTGATGCCGATCCCCACAATCACAAAGCGCACCAGAGACGTGTCGGCGTGCATTTCGGTCAGGATTCCTCCGAGTTTCTTGCCGTTCAGCACCAGATCGTTCGGCCATTTCAAGTCGAGCTGCAACCCGGTCTGTGACTGAATCGCCGTGTGTGCGGAAAGGCCGGCCATCATGGTTAGCAGCGGAGCCTGCATCGGAGAAATCTTCGGCCGCAACAGCAGCGTCACGTAGATGCCAGCTGCCCGCTCGGAGTGCCAGCTTCGCCCCGCTCGGCCGCGCCCGGCACTTTGTTCTTCAGCAAGAATCACAGTGCCTTCCGGTTCGCCGGCGTAGCCAAGTTCCATTCCAACACGGTTGGTCGAGTCGGTACGGAAAAAATGGTAAATCCTTTTACCAAACAAGCTGCTTTTCAGCCTTGCGCGCAAAAGCTCCGGCGTCAGGATGTCCGGCACGCGCTCCAGAAAATAACCGGTGTGCGGGCGTCCTTTCACGCGAACGCCGACTTCGCGCAGTTGTTCGATCCAGCGCCATACCGTCGAGCGTGACACGCCAATCTCACGTGCGATTCTCGCGCCGCTGATCGCAATGGTGGCGTTGTTGGCAAAGAGCGTAACGAGAGACGCCAGCCGCTTGTCCGTAGCGTCCGGCAGGGAAATGGAAGCCATAAATGTAGCGGTAGCTTACTTGTCCTCGATGGAGTCCACAAGCAGGCTTAAGTTGACGGCAGGAGCGGAGTGTGTAAGTGAGCCCGAAGAGAGAAAATCGGCGCCGGTTTCCGCGTAGGCACGAACATTTTCGAGCGTGATGCCGCCGGAAATCTCCACGATGCATTCCGGCTGCAAGCTGCGCGCGAGTGCGACACATTGCTTGGCTTCGGCTGGCGACATGTTGTCCAGCAAGACCGACTCCGCGCCGGCCGCGAGCGCTTCGCGGAGTTCTCTTTCGTCGCGCACTTCGATTTGGATCGGCAGCACGGTATCCGTAGCGCGTGCGGGAACCGCCTCCTCATATGCCGTAAGCGCGCTCGGCTTCGCGTGAAGGGCCGCGTACGCATTCGCCTGATCCAACGCCGCCTTTACTCCGCCAGCCAGCGCGATATGGTTTTCCTTCAATAAGATCGCGTCGTACAAGCCGATGCGATGATTCGTTCCCCCGCCGGCTTTCACCGCGTATTTCTCCAGCAGCCGCAGCCCAGGAGTGGTTTTACGGGTGTCGCGAATACGCGCCCGCGTCCCTTCGATCTTCTGCACAAATTGGTGAACCAGTGTGGCGATCCCGGACAACCGTCCCAGGAAGTTCAGCGCGGCGCGCTCGCCGGTCAAAATCGCGCGGGCTTTTCCATTCAGGTGCAGGAGCATGTCGCCCCTCTGAACCAGCGCCCCTTCCCGGACGTGCGGCGCAATCTGCATTTCCGGATCGAGCGTGCGGAAGACGCGCTCCGTCATCGGTAATCCAGCGCACACCAGATCTTCGCGCGCCAGAATGCGAGCCTTCCCGCTCGCTTTTGCGGGAATGGTCGCTAAAACCGTGGCGTCGCCCGCGCCGACGTCTTCCTCCAGCGCGGTCTGTACTAGCCGCTGCACGTATTCGGAATCCCAGTTCATGGATCTGCCGCCGGACACACTAGCGCGGTTTTTAGGAACAATTCAACTGGGAACGGCGTTCCTCGATCTTGGCGAGCTCGGTGCGACCCTCCGCAAGGCTTGCTTTCAGTCCTTGTACGATTTTTTCAGGTGCGCGGCTCAGGAAGGTCTCGTCGCCCAGCTGTTTCTCCTTCGATGCATTGTTCTTGGCTAGGCGTTCCTGTTCCTTTTTCAAACGTGCGCACTCCGCCGCCGCGTTAACGCTCTCCGCATGGACAATCCGTATGTCGAAAAGGGAAGTCGAGCGTACCGCGCCGCCCGCCTGCGCCAACGTGACATCTGAAATCGCGAGTTCGGTTAGCAACGCCAGCCTCAGAATGCCATCCAGGTTTGCGGCAATCATGGAGCGAACCTTTGCGTCGCCGCTGGAAAACTCTGCGGCAACTCGCTTCTTTGGATCGAGCTTCATGTCGGCGCGAATGGCACGCACGGTGGCGATTACTTCTTGCAGCAATGCGAATTCCTGAAGGGCCGCACTGTTCCGCCATTCGGCGCGAGCTTCTGGATACCGTTCAATTGCAATGGACTTCGCGCCAGCACGCTGAGGCAGTTGATGCCACAGCTCCTCCGTCAAAAACGGCATCACCGGGTGCAGCAGCCGCAGGGCCGCATCAAACGCCGCAAAAAGGTTTTGCCACGCAACCGTCGCACGCTCGCGATTCGCTCCGTTCAGTTCCGGTTTGATCCACTCGATATACCAGTCGCAGAAGTCGTTCCAGAAAAACTGGTAAATGCTCTGCACCGCTTCGTGAAAGCGGTACGTCAGAAACGCCGCCTTGACCACATCAAGCGTATCGGCCAGCCGCGCAAATAACCACGCGTCGATCAACGGTACACGGCCGCCAAATGCATAAGGCGCCTTTTCGCGCGTATCGGGCGCAGCCAGGGCTTCCAGCTTCGCGCCTCCTTCCTCAAACTTGTCCAGGTTCACAAACAGGAATCGCGCCGCGTTCCAAATCTTGTTGGCAAACGCGCGGGCGCCAAACAGCCGATCCTCCGACAGCACGATGTCTGTTCCCGGCGCCGCCATGGAAGTCAGGCAGAACCGCATGGCGTCCGTGCCGTATTTTTCGTTCAGCGCCACCGGGTCCAATCCGGTTCCCTTGGACTTGGACATTTTTTCGCCGCCGGCCGTGCGCACCAGCGAATGGAGATAGACGGCGTGGAACGGCACTTTGCCGGTAAAGTGCAGCCCCATCATGATCATCCGCACCACCCAGAAGAACAAAATGTCGTAGCCGGTGATGAGCAGCGAGGTCGGATAATATTTCTCGAGGTCCGGCGTTTCGTCCGGCCAACCCAGTGTTACAAACGGCCACAGCTGCGAACTGAACCATGTGTCGAGCACATCTTCGTCCTGTCGCAATTTCTGTGCGCCACATTTCGCGCATTTTTGCGGAGCTTCGCGCGCCACGATCACTTCACTGCAGTCCGCGCAATACCACGCCGGAATCCGGTGGCCCCACCACAGCTGCCGCGACAACGTCCAGTCGCGAATGTTGCGCATCCAGTGGAAGTACTCTTCGCGGCGGTTCTCCGGCACGATCGAGATTTCGCCGCGCTCCACCGCCAGAATGGCCGGCTCGGCAAGCGGCTTCATCTTGCAGAACCATTGCGTCGAAATGCGCGGCTCCACAACGGTCCGGCTGCGCTCGCAAAGCCCCACGGAAAGTGCGTGGTCCGTAATCTTTTCCAGCAAGCCCTGCGCTTCCAGGTCTTGCACGATTTTCTTGCGCGCGGCGAACCGGTCCATGCCCGTGTAGGCCCCGGCATTCGCATTCATCTTGCCGTCGTCGGTCATTACGTCGATTTCAGCCAGCCGGTTCCGTCGTCCCGCTTCAAAGTCGTTAGGGTCGTGCGCTGGCGTAATTTTCACGGCACCGGTGCCGAATTCGCGGTCCACCATGGAATCGCCGATAATGGGAATCTCGCGATTCATCAGCGGCAAAATCACCTTCTTGCCGATCAGATGCTGGTAGCGCTCGTCTTCAGGATTCACTGCGACGGCCGTGTCACCGAGCATCGTTTCCGGACGTGTGGTCGCCACCACGACAGATTCAGAGTTCCCCGCCACCGGGTAGCGGATGTACCAAAGATGGCCCGGCCGCTCTTCATGAACCACTTCCAGGTCGCTCAAAACCGTCAGGCACTCGGGGCACCAGTTCACCAATCGCGTGTCGCGATAAATCAACTTCTCCTCGTACAAGCGTACGAAAACCTCGCGCACTACTCGCGAGTACTCCGGCGACAAGGTGAATTTCTCCCGCGACCAGTCGCAGCTGTCGCCGATCAGTTCCATCTGCTTGTTAATTCGGCCGCCACTTTCCGCTTTCCATGCCCAGACTTTTTTTTCGAACTCTTCGCGGCCCAGTGCGCGGTAATCGATCCCTTGATCGGCCAGCTTCTTCACCACCACGCGCTGCGTCGAGATTCCCGCGTGGTCCATTCCCGGCAGGTAAAGCGTGTTGAATCCGCGCATGCGGTGCCAGCGGGTCAAAATGTCAATTTCCGTGTGGTTCAGCATGTGCCCAATGTGCAGCGAACCGGTCACATTCGGCGGAGGAATCACGATGGCAAACCGGTCTCCGGGCGCGCTCGGATCCGCGCGGAACAAATTCTCTTTTACCCAAAACTCCGCCCAGCGTCCTTCAATCTGTTGCGGGTCGTACGCCTTGGCAATCTCACGGGCCATGCCTGCTCATGCTCCTGTTGTATGCGGATTCTGGCGTGAACTACGTAAACCTCGATAATACGGGCTTAAAAGCAGCGTCGTCAAACCAGCCGCAACCGTGGCGGAGATACACTTTGCCGGTTAGAAATTTGTTGTTTGGGAAAGGAACTACTTTTTGTTCAATTCGTCTTTAACGAGCGCTTCGACGACAGGTTTCAGGATTTCCCGCGTTACCGCCTGCAATACGTCGGGACTCATCTTGGCCAAAACTCTGGCCACCAGTTCGTCTATGTCCGGCGTTAGAGGGGCTATCTCGAGGGCAACCGGTCGATCGGCTACCGCTTCAAGTTCAGATGCCGTGGCTTCGGTCTCAGGCGAATCAGCGTCCGGCGTCTCCTGGATTTCGGGCGCAGTGAGCGAATACAAATTCTCAATCGGCGCTGCCTCTTGGCTGGCCTCAGCACCTGCCGTCGGCAGTTCGGCCTTTACTTCCTCGATGGCCTCAACCACGTGCTCGTGCGCGGTCGCCATCAAGCCGGAATTCAGGAACGCTTCGGTAACGGCCGTATCTTCCACCACCGCCGCCGGCGCAATCTTCGCACTATCCCAAGTCGACGCCAATTCATTCGCCCGCTGGAGTTCCGCATCCCAAGGGCTCAGCGCCCCCGCCATCCACGAATTCAATGCCGGGCTCGGATCAGGCGCGGATGCCTCCAGCTTGTGCTCGTCCACCGATGGCGAAAAAACCGGCTCCGATATTTGCGCACCGGATGGCTCTTCGACCGCTGGTGCCGCAGCAACCACAACCGGTGCGACGGGCTCGTGTAGTTCCGTCACCGCACTTGGTGTATCGAAAATCGCGTTAATCGCTTTAGACCAATCTTCGGGACTGCGCGCGGTATCGTCCACGGCCTGCGGTTGCTGAGCCTTCGCCAGCTCCGCTGCCTCTTCTTCGCTGATCGCGAGGCTATTCTTTTCCACGGAAGGAGCCCACTCCTGGTGAGACTTCTCGATTCCAATTCCAGCGAATGCTGCCTCGCGCCAATCGGTCTGGCCTGCGGGAACTTCGTTTGGCAGCTCGTCCATTGAGCTCACCCGCCACGACGCGCCGTTCGTATCTTCTTCCGCGACTTCCTCGCCATCCTGCTCAGGGGCGTGCCCCCAATCGCGTTCTGGCGGAGCTACGGGCGCTCCCGAAGACGTCGTGAACGCGGCGTCCTCTTCTGGTGCGGGCGAATCCAGCAAACTGCCAAACG
>DASSYL010000404.1:0-4917 GCA_035703315.1 Candidatus Acidiferrum sp.
AAAATGTAACCTGTGCCCGAATGGCGGAACTGGCAGACGCGCTAGGTTCAGGACCTAGTTCTCGCAAGGGAGTGGAGGTTCGAGTCCTCTTTCGGGCACCAAGGTTCACACTGCTACTCCGAAATGCAACGCGGTCCCAACCTTCAACAGTAATTCTTGAGTAAAAAAGTCCTTCACACTTCATGTGGTTCAGAATCGGGGCTGAAACGTGCAGTTTTGTCTTGCTTCAACTTTTAACTTTCGACTTTGAACTGTTCTTCAGGAGCCCATTCACCGCGGTAGCCCGCGGAAGCAGCGCCACTGCCCCCAGCTCCCGAAACTTCACCGCCCGCTGGCGGTAATTGTGTTCGCCCACGGCGATGATCGCCGCGAACGGAACGCCTGCTTCCCGCGCCGCCAGCGCATCGTCAATATTGTCGCCCAGGTACAGCGCCGACTCGGGGTCGCGCTTCCCCAATATTTTGTAGAGCCCTTCTGGATGCGGCTTCATCTTTTCACATCGTCCACCGTCACGACGGTGCGAAAATGCTGCGTCCCGGGCCATTTTTCAAACGTATAGGAATATTCGCGCCGGTTGCGGCCGGTAAATAAATTCAATTCGAAGCGCGCCGCCCACCGCGCGATCTGCGCCGGCGTCACCAGGATTTTTTCTCGCGCCACATTGCCCGGTCGCCCGTTCGCGCCCCAATAAAACTGCTGGAAAGCTTCGCGCGCCTGCGCAAAGGTTGTCGGCCGGCCCAGCGCCGTGGCCCAGTTCGCCACCATCTGCCAGTCGTCATTGTTGCCGGGCAGACTCTTCCAGTGATGCAGCTCTTCGTGCGTTACCCGCTTGCCGGTAAGGTGCAGCATCGTCTCCAGCGCCGACCGCCAGTAGGTGTCCCGTACGTCCACCAGCACTCCGTCCACGTCAAAAATCAAAACTTCCGGCTCGTGACGGCTAAGGCTATCGCTGGCCGATCTGGCAGCTGTGTGTGGCACTGGTCTTACGAGTCCTTTCCATCGGCGCGATTGCCAATTGAGTTTCTCCGATAACGAATTTCCATGCTAGTTCGCCGGCAATCCGTCCGAGACGCAAACTGTTACATTTTGACCCATGCACGCGAAGCAGACAAATTGCCCGAGCCGTCCGCATGTGTAAGTCTAATTATATCAGCCGCTTACGTGGTCACGGGTACTGGTGATTTGCTTGCACATTCCATCGCAGTTCAAGTTGGGAAGTTTTCGAGCGTCAAAGTCAGCGGAGAGAGAATGAATTCGGCGAAGCGCAAATTCGAGCGTCTATCTCGGTCGCGGTCTTCACGCGGCTTCTCTATTTTGGAATTGGTCGTCGCCTTGGTGGTGGCCATGGTGCTCGCGGCTATCGCCATTCCAAGCGTCGTCAGCACTTATGCCCAGTACCGGCTAGGCGTACAAGCGACTCTCATCGCGAACGAAATCGACCAGCTTCGCATGACCGCCGTACGTCGAAATTCCACGGTGGCCTTGCTGAATGGGACTACGGCGGGCACCACTGTTCTGTGCATTGACGTCAACAAGAGCAACGCCTGCGACTCGCGGGACCCTGAAGTTGTGCTCCCCGCGGATATGCAGATTGCTCCCGCCGGCGCGCCCGGCCTGAGCAGTCTTGGTTCGAACTACTCTTCGGCCGTGACGTTGCCTTCCGGGGGCATCGTTTTTGGCGCCAATGGCACTATAAGCGGCAGCGCAGGACCATACATCATCGTCATCGGCTATAGCAATTCGTCGAAATACGGCTACCGCGCGATAACTGTCACCCCCATGGGACAAATTAAAGTTTGGACCGCCAGTTCGGGCGGCTCTTGGAGCAGCACATCTTGAAAACAGAAAGTAAAAACGAAATGCTCAACCTTCGTTCAAAATCGAATGCAAGCCGCAGACAGCAAGGCGGTTTCACTTTCATCGAACTGGCCATCGCTGTCGTCATCCTGCTGTTCGGCATCGTGGCCGTTCTTCAGCTTGTGCCCGCGGCCCTGACTTCGAACAACGCCAACCGTCAGGACACCATGTCCGTGGTGATCGGCCAGCGGCTGCTCGAACAAATGATGCTCCAACAGCTTTCTTCCACCTCCTTTACCAACTCCGATGGCACCACGATCAACCTCGGCAGCGTCACTTCCGGCGCCACCGTTGTCGGTAGCCCACTCATTTCCGGCACTTCCAACATCAACTTCAGCGCCAGCAAGGTAACCGGCTACAACCTTTCGTATACGGATCCCAACGATTCGCAAAGTGCCACTTACGACGTGCGCTGGGCCGTCATTACTTCTCTCAGCGGTACTGTTCCCACCGCAAAACGCTTCATCGTCGGCGTCTGGAAAAAGAATCAGGGCGTTTTCAACCAGCCGGTCTACCTCGACACCACGGTGCAGAAATGAGCGCGACTCAAATGCGGCCTCCGTTAAAAACACGCAAACGCAAAGATTCCGGGTTCACGCTCCTCGAACTCATGGTCGCGACCGTGCTCTTTATCATCATCACCGGGATGGTCTTTGCCGTGGTTATTGCCACTCAGACGCGCTACAAATCGGAAAAGGAATACATGAGTGCGTTTCAGCAAGCCAACGTGGCCATTGACCAGATCGTACGCGACATCCACGGTGCCGGATTTCCGGCGAAAATCGTTTTCAACACATCCGTACTGGGAAACAATGCCAATTCCGCGAAATGGGCTTTGCCCGTTGCATGGTCGCCCAGCTATCCGACAAGCTCATGCGTGATCGGCACCACGTGTACGACGCCTGGATCCTGGGATCTCATTTTGGAAGAGGATCTGGGTGATGGCAACGGCGTTGTTTGGATCCGATATCAGCTCTCCGGCAACGTTCTCAAGCGCGCGCAGACTCCGAAAACCACCGGGGATCCGAAGACTGTAACGGACGGTCTGCTGCAACCCTATCTTGAAAACGTCATGAACAACGCTTCTGCGTCGGATATTGCCACCATCACCGCTTCTTACCCGGGCACATTTCCGGGCGGCAACCCCGTGCCCGTCTTTTCCTTCCCTCAGTATCAGGGTGCCCCACAAGCGCCGCCGAATATTCACAATATCAACGTCGCCCTCATTGTGATGGCTCCCGGCAAAGACTTGCAGACGCAGCGCGTCCGCGTGGCCACTTTTACAGCACAGGCTTCAACTGTGAATCCGAATCAATAAATTCCGATCATGAAACCTGCAAACATCATTCAGGAAAAAACCATGACCCAACTCGAACAAGGAAAATCTCGTCGCACGCAACGCGGAGCTGCACTTCTGATCGCGATCTTTTCCCTGCTTCTCATCAGCGCGGTGGCGATCGCGCTGATCATGATGGCGGGCACTGAGTCCGCCATCAGCGGCAACTTCAGAAACGCATGGCAGGCTTTTTATAGCGCCAGAGCCGGCGTTGAAGAAGGGCGTGGCCGTCTCTGGAGCGGCAATCCGAACACTATTACCCTGGTTTCCGGTTTTCCCACCGTTGGGTCCACCACCCTTCCAGTCGGAACCGTTTGGTACATCACCAATCCGGCCTCCGGTGAAACTGTGGATCCCAAAACCAGCACCAACAACTACTACGATTCTCAGTATGCGACCGAGTGGGGCTCCGCCATTGGGAGCGCGACCGTAAAGCCCTACGTCAGCTCCATTGCGTCTCTTTCCGGCACTGCGAATGCCCCATACAAGTGGGTCCGCATCACCGCCACGACCGAGAGATCTCTTGGCGTCGATGTGGATAATAGCGGCGGCAGTCCTGATAACAACGCACTCTGGTTCGATGGCTCGCAGATTATGGCAGGCACGGGGACAGGTACTTCGACAGTTCCTCCGGCAGTTCCTCCGGCCGCGGGGAGTAACTGGTTCCAAGTGTTCACGGTAGCCTCGCTCGCCGTCACGCCTGGCTTAAACGGCGGCCAGCGCATTGAGGAATACACGGTTGCCAACCAGAACTACAATCTGAATTTTCCTGGCGCTCTGACGCTGGCCGGTCCGGTTGGAACTTTCAACGGCGCCAACTCGAACCCTTACCACATCAACGGCGCGGACGGTTCAGGCAGCGTCGGAGTTAGCGGCTGCGCTCCCACCAGCAATTCGATTTCGGCCGTCGCAGTTTCGCCGGGATTGGATACCGCCAACAGCAGCGGCTTGGACAACCAGCACTATGTCGGCAACAGCCTCCCGCGCCCGGGTAACTACACCGGCGCGACTCCAAACCCGGCGCCTAGTCCCGCGATTCCCGGCAATCCAAGCATCAGCGCCACGAACCCGACAGGTAGCCTTTCTTCGCCTGCGATGTTGAATCAATTCGTAGACACGCTGGAACAAAACGCTGACGGTGTGATGCAGCCAAACCCCGCTCCCGTGGGTGACCACAACAACAGCGGCACCACCTATAATTTCGGTGACACCGCGCACGGCTGGCCGTCGGGCATGGACGCGAACCACCCCAAGGTGGTGGTCGTTGACGGCAGTTTCGACCTCGGTCCCAACACCGGATACGGAATCCTGGTGGTCACGGGAAACTTCATCTATCACGGTAATTCCGGGTGGAATGGAATCATACTTGTCGTCGGAAACGGCACGACGACTTTCGACGGTCTCGGCGGCGGTAACGGGGAATTTGATGGCGCCGTTTTCGTCGCCACCACCAGGGATTCCAACGGCCACAGTCTCAGCAATTTCGGTGCGGTAAACTTTGATATCGCCGGTGGCGGTGGCAACGGCATCTACTACAGCAGTTGCTGGGTCAACAAAGTCTCTCAGATTCCGGGGCTCAAGCTGCTATCCTTTAAGGAAATCGCGAACTAGCATAGGAAATTCCAATGAAACTGTCCCATTTATCAGGCTTCGCTGTGCTTCTCGGAATGCATCTGGCTCTCGGCGGCTTGGCAGCCGCCCAGGACAATTCCTCGGTTCCAGCG
>DASSYL010000438.1:0-2107 GCA_035703315.1 Candidatus Acidiferrum sp.
GGAGTCGCAAGCGGCGCAGATTCATCTGGGCGATCCGGTAAAGGTGAATGTGCAGGCGTTGAACAAGGACTTTACCGGAAAGGTTTCGCGCTTCGCCGATTCGCTCGACATGCAAACACGAACTATGCAAACGGAAATCGACTTCGAAAACGGCGACGGCAAGCTGATGCCGGGAATGTACACGGAGACACGATTGATGCTTGAGGAGCGGTCGAACGCGCTGAGCGTGCCGCTGGAAGCTGTTACGCAGAGTGGAAACACCGCCTCGGTGCTGGCGCTCACCGGAGAAAACACGGTACAAGAGCGCAACGTCACTCTGGGGATTCAAGGCCAGTCGCGCGTGGAAGTCGTTTCCGGCTTGAGAGAAGGGGACCGTGTAGTGATCGGGAACCGCAGCCAATTCCGCGAAGGCGAAAAAGTGCAGCCCAAGGACATTGCGCCGAACGCTCCGGCTGGTGGAGGGGCGAACTGATGGCCGGTTTCTCGATTCGCAACCCCTTCTTCATCATTGTGTGCTGCCTGATCGTGGCGATCGTCGGAACCGTTACGTTGGTGCGGATGCCGGTTGACCTGTTTCCGCCGATCAATATTCCCGTCGTTGTAGTCGCGACGTTCTATTCAGGCATGCCGCCCCAGCAGATCGAAACCAACATCACAAACCCATTTGAAAGGTTTTTTACTCTTGCCAGCGGCGTCGATCACATCGAGTCGCGTTCGCTGCCCGGCGTCAGCTTGATCAGAATCTATTTTCAACCGGGCACGAATTCCGATGCGGACCTCAGCAGCATTTCAAACCTGGCGATGGCGGACTTGCGTCGCCTGCCGCCTGGAACCTTGCCGCCAGTTGTTCTGAAATTCGATGCGTCGAGCTTGCCAGTTTGCCTGATTACGCTGAAAGGCCGGGGACTGAACGAAACTGAACTGCAAGATCTTGGCCGCTACAACGTGCGCAACCAAATTGCCAATGTGCCGGGCGCGTCGGTGCCACAGCCGTTTGGCGGCCGGTACCGCCAAATCATGGTGTACGTCGATCCTCTGAAGCTGCAGGCGCACCAACTGAGCCCGATGGACGTGGTCCGGCAAATCAACGAAAGCAATCTGATTCTGCCCGCGGGTGACGTGAAGATCGGGCCGTTCGACTACAACTTGTATTCCAATAGCCAGGCTCCGACGCCGAATTCGATCAATTCAATGCCGTTGAAGACGGTCGGGCAATCCTCAGTCCTGGTAGCCGACGTGGGCAAGGCGGTGGATGCGCAGGCCATTCAGACCAACGTGGTACGAGTGGATGGCCAGCCTTCCGTGTACTTGCCGATTCTGAAGCAGGGCGGCGACACCAATACCATCGCCGTCGTTGAAGGAATTCGCGAGGCGCTCAAACATCTGGTCGACATTCCTAATCAATTGAAAACGCGCGTGGTGTTCGACCAATCCATTTTCGTGCGCACTGCGATCTCCAACCTAGTGCGCGAGGGCGGAATCGGCTTGGTCCTGACCGGGCTGATGATTCTGCTTTTTCTCGGAAGCGTTCGCGCCACTGCCGCCGTGTTCCTCTCCATTCCGTTGTCGGCGCTTGCCGCGTTTCTGGCGATCGGAGCAGGCGGCGGCACAGTCAACACCATGGTGCTGGGCGGATTGGCCCTAGCATTTTCCCGCCTGATCGATAACTCGGTGATCGTACTGGAAAACATTTTCCGCCACTTGGAAATGGGCGAATCGCCGGAAACGGCGGCTGAAAAAGGCGGCAGCGAAGTGGCCCTTGCGGTTCTCGCGGCTACCATCGCGACTTCGATCGTATTTTTTCCCGTCGTTTTTCTGTACGGCGTCAGCCGCTTTCTTTTCGTGGCGCTCGCTACTGCCGTGATTCTGTCGTTGTTCGCTTCGTATGTGGTGGCGATGACAGTGGTTCCGTTGTTCTGCGCCAAGCTTATCAAGAAGCATCAGGCGGACGAAGAACTCGGGGAAGGCTCAATTGAAGCGCGCCTTGGCAAGGTAGCGAAGAAGTTTGACGGGCACTTCAACAGAATGCTCGCGAAGTATGACCGGTCGCTGGCGACCTCCCTGCTGAAACCCGCGGCAACCGTGGTCGGGCTTGCCGGTGTTTCGC
>DASSYL010000505.1:0-3921 GCA_035703315.1 Candidatus Acidiferrum sp.
TCACCCGGACTTCGGTATCGTAGGGCGTCGCCGCTCCCGGCTTCGGGGACTGCTGTACGAGGTGAATCGCCGGTGCCTCGCGCCACGCGGGCTCATCCAGTTTGCCGTCGAGCGAGATCGAAACCTGGGGCCTCACAAGGGCTTGCACGCTCGACCGGTCCTCGGACGCCGCCCTCGTGCAGGATGTTCCAACCAGAATGAAAGAGATATAGATCCGCCGGCGCCATTCGTGCCGGAAGGCGCCACGACTCCAGTCCGTAGCTTGTGGCGTCCGGCAGATCACGATTCCTCCGGAGGCCGAAGTTTTCGAAATGAAAAATAAAGCAGCAGGTCGTAGACGATCTTCAACGTCCCGGCGATAAAGAACGGAGCGCTGATCAATGAAGGCCGTGCGAACAGAAATCCCGCGAGCAGAGGACTAATGGCCGCTCCCGTGGTGCGCGCGACTCCCGTAAATCCACCCGCGGCGGATCGCTCTTCGACCGGAACGACAGCCATCGTGTAGGACTGTCTCGTTGGAACATCCATCTGGCTGATGCTGAAGCGGAGAAGAAGCAACAACACGGCGAGCGGGAGATTGGGCATCAGCGGCACGAGGATAAGAAGAATGTTCGAAGGCAAATGGGTGACTACCATCGTGCGGATGAGACCGATGCGTGCCGCAAGCCGGGAAGCGAGAAGAGCGGAGATTCCTGCAAACACGTTGGCCCAAAAGAAAATCGCGCCGAGTGCTGCAGGTTGAACGCCGAAGCGCAGATAGAACCAATAGGCGGCAAAACTTTGCACGACGAATCCGCCCGCAAACGAATCCAGAGCAAAGAGACCCGATAGTTTCAGAACGACGCTTCGCGACCGGGCAATTCCGAAGATGTGCGCAACGCTTGACGATGCGACTGGGCCGTTTAGAACGGGGCTGACTTCCACAGATGCCGATAGACGCAGGAACAGAAACGCCAGCGCAGCTCCCAAGGCGGCATACAAAAACACCACAGCGCGGTAGCTTTGCACATGCGTCATCGACGTATATTGCAAAGCCTGTGTCAGGCCGCCGCCACAGAGTGCGCCGAGGGCGGTCGCCAGCGAGCCAGCCAGCGTGTACCACGCGAAAACTTCAGTGCGAGCCGCCGCCGGAACAATATAGGACAGCGCAGCTTGTTCGATTGAGAGAAACGGCCCAACTTCATGGCCGCTTGGACTGATGACACCGATGGTGCCGGCGATAACGAGAAAGAGCAGGTTGCTGGTACATGCGAACGCCAGCCCCGCAGCGGCCATAAGGATTGAGCCAACAATCAACATGCGCCGACGCCCGATACGATCCGCTTTTGTTGTGAGATAAAGCGAGACGACGACATCACCGACGAGGGTCAGCGTGAGAACCAGGCCGGCTTGGGCTTCCGTGAGCCCGAGACCAACCAGATAGAAAACCAAAATGACGGAAAGTGAACCGTATGCGAATAAGCGTGCAAATCGGGTGACGAACAGAAGCCATCCGTCATGCGGCAGAGTCCTGAGCACACTCGGGATGAAATTGGTTGTCGCCATTCGCTAAAGGCAGTCTCTATCGATTCGTCACGGCCTCGTAAACCACCATTCGCGCGACGGGCTTGCCGTCTTCTTCCTGTTCTGGCGTGTACACTCGGTGCGTTTTGAGATCGACCGCCAAGCTATGCACGGCGTACTGCACGCGAAAATCCTCTAGCTTGCGATAATGGTCTGGGTCGTCCTGGTGAAAAACTGCAACAGCGCCGCTGTAGCACGCGACGTAGACGCGCCCCAATCCCGGGTCAAACTTGATCACGTCCGGACCGCCGGGCATTTTGAGAAACGCTATGGGCGCGTGCTTGTCCAGGTCGAAAATCGTCATCAATTCGTTGCCCTCGCAGGAGAGGAATGCACGGTGGTGTTCGGGGTCCAGCGCCATCCCGTGGTTTCCCTGGCATGTCCCGACTGGGTAGCGCCCAATGACTTGGTCCGTCGCCGGATCAATTACGGCAAATAGATTCTGGTCCTGCAGATTCACGTACACCTTCCGCGCAACGGGGTCGTACTGCGGCATTCCCGTTTCGCTGTCGAAATGCAGGGTCTTGACGATTTCATCCTTTGTCACGTCGACGACGGCTTCCGCTTTGCCTCGTTCGTCCGACACGTATAACTTGTGGAATGGAGCGGCGTACGCGCTTCCGTCGGGCTTGGCTTCAGTCTTCAACTTCTTGATGACCTTCATCTGTTTCAGGTCCACGACACCGATCGTGTTGTCGTGCGCATTGGACGTATAGAACTTCTTGAGTTCCGGAACGTATTCCACGCCTTCCGCGCCGGGTGTGTCGGCAATGGTAGCGACGACTCGATTCGTGGCGAGGCCGATCACGTACGTCTGATCGGCCCCGAGATGCGCGGAAATCAGGTAGTTGTCGTCCGCGTCAATCGTCAGGTAGTCGAAGCGCTTTCCTCCCGGGCCGGGCAGGTCAAACTTCGCGACTTGTTTGAGCGTTTGTCCTTCGGCAAAAGCGCCAACCAAAACGTACACAGCTAGAAAACTAACAAGCGGTCGTATTTGCATCATTACGTCCTTCGGGAAATCTGCTCTCTCTCGGTTCAGGCTTTGGGCATCAGTGTCTTTATGAGTGCTTCGATTTTATCCACGATAACCGTACGGGCCCGTTCGTAGTATTCGCTGGTGGAAGGTACATCCGGCCAGTCCACCAGTTTGCCTGCCGTAATCTTCTCGGGAAGCGGCAGTTTGCAGCCAAAGGTTACGACTCGCGCTGCTTCCCGTACGTCTTTTTCAGCGACCAGTTGCGGCTTCAATGCCGCAACGTCCAATCCGTCCTTGGCGAGATTGACCCTGACCTGTTGCGGTATCTCCGGATCAGGATTGATTCCACGGGCAATCGCGCGGTACGGCAGTTTCCTTTGTCCCGCCAATCGGTTGAAGTGGGCAGCGGCGATAGCGCTTTTTGCCGATCCGTGTTCGCAAACGAATAGGATTGTTTGCTTCTCCTGCTTATCCTGCCCGGGAGCCGCGCCACCTCCCAACAGCAGGATCGCTGTGACTAGGAAGGATCTCCGCATCCTTATCCCTTCTTTCCCAAGTCGCCGAGGGTTGCCTTGAACGCATTCGCCAGTTTTTCTGCGGGACCCCGTCCCCAGTAGTGTAGGAAGATCACCATCGGTTTCTCTTCCGTCATGTGATGATGAATCGCGACCACGTCGATGCCGTTTTTGCGCAGCGTTTTGAGGACGGGCGTTACCTCGCTTTCGAGCATCGCTACGTCGCCGGCAACAACAGCGTCCTCCTGCGTGCCGTAAAATGCCGCCCACGTGTTCAGCCCCATGCGCGCATTGATCGCGGCGCCGTGGTCCTTCATGCCGAGGTCATCGCGCCCAATCGTAATCTTGTACACGTCGCCCGATTGCTCACCCTCGTGCCCGACGATCTTGGCAAGCTTCGCCGTATCGAGCGGCGTCCCTGTGGACGAGAACGGAACAACCGCTGGGGCTGTGACGTGGCCGATCAAATCCAGACCTGGTTTCACCTTGCGCGCCAAGTCGCTGGCTTTTCCCATGCCGTGCACATGCATGTAATACACGTGGGGCTCGTCCCAGAAGAAGTGGTTGTGGAGTGCCTTGACTCCGATTCCGTTGTCGAGAAGGGCCGACATGACGGGATTTACTTCTTCCTGCAGGAGGACGAGGTCACCCATCATCACGTCCGTGCCGTCTGAAGCCTTCGTCAACGCGATCCAGCCGCCAAAACCAAACGGCGTAGGCGTCGGCACGCCCTGGATCGTGATTTTCAAATCGTTCCGCGGGATGTTCACTTTCAGAACTCCCGTTTTGAAATCGCCCTTTCGGTCGAGCGCCTTCAACACTTCCTGGTAGTCGGGCGGAACTTCCTGCGCAAAGGCGGGCACTGCG
>DASSYL010000559.1:0-5123 GCA_035703315.1 Candidatus Acidiferrum sp.
GCGGTGATTTGGTCGGGGGAGAATTCGGGGCGGTTGGGCAAGTCTAGGTCGGCTAGGATGCAGCGGAGCTCGACGGCAGAGAATCCGTTCGCTCGAGCGAAGTCGAGGATTTGCGCGAAAGGCCATTTAGGGCAACCGAGGGTCGAGAAAGCGAGAGGCGGCTGGGAAGGGGCCGCGTGCACGCGGACGAAGGGCGGGGTCAGAGCGGCTAAGGTGACAGTAGTGAGAAATTCGCGTCGGGTGGTGTGCATGCTGGCCTCTTTGCGGGGGAGAGTTTAGCACCGAGGGGGTGGCGGGGAGGAAACACCTGTACGGAGGGGTTATTGATGGGAGAAAAGGGCGGGTGCTACTTTCAGTGAGCAATGCGGGTGACGCGCCGGCGATGGTTTTACGGGCGCGCGGGAGAGCGACCAGTGGTATTAGCAGGACAAAAAAGAGGCGGATTGCGGGCCGCGCGGCACTCCGAGCGAGGCGAAGGGAAGCTGAAAGCGATCATTGTGACGGCGATCCTGATCCTTGGGGTTTTCGCCGGCGTGAAAGTGATTCCGCCGTACGTCGCGGAGTATCAGCTGAACGACAAGATTCAGGAAATAGCGCGGTTCGGCGTGGTGGAACACAACACCGAGGAACAGATCAAGGACAAAGTGTTCAAGACGATTGAGGATTTGGAGATCCCGGCGACGAAGGACAACATTAAGGTGACGGCAGGGAGTTCGCGGGTCACGATCCAGGTGGATTACACCGTGCCGGTGGACATTTTGTTTTATCACGTGGATTTGCATTTCACGCCGAGCAGCGAGAATAAGTCGCTTACGTAAGCAGGGGAGCGAGTCGTTCATCCCATTGCATTTGAGTTGTGCCGCGCCTAAGGTGCTCTGCGCACCCAGCACGGGTCGCGCTGGGCAAACTTGTGCCGCGCCAACGGCGCTCGGCTGGAACGGCGGTTCACGTCGAGTGAGAAGCGCATCAAAAAACTAGCCGAGGATGCCGAGGCAAAGGCCGAGAGTTTTGGAAGCATCCAGGATAGGGAACACACGACGAACTGTGGCTTTGCTGGAAGGCCGCAGTAAGAGACACTAAATGCGTGGGCCAGCGTGCAAAAGCTAAGCCCGCCTTTCAGCCCGTTGGAGAAAACTTGCGAATCCGGATACAGAAGGGATTCTGGACGTCGAAGTACGGCCTGACTCTGTTGGGTGTGGTGTTTGGTTGTTTCGTCGTTGCGGCGAGCATTTTCGGCTACTACTACGTGAAGTACGGGCGAATGATTGAAGCCCGTCTATCCGGCAACATCCTTCAGAACACAACCCAGATTTTTTCGGCGCCGGAAGAGATTTCGCCCGGGCAGGCGTGGGGGCCCGACGACCTGACGACCTATCTGCAGAGGGTCGGTTACCGCCCTGAGGCGGATGACGCGGCGCTGGGGCAATACACGGCGAACGGGAACGTGGTGGATGTACGGCCGTCCAAGCTGTCGTATTTCGGCGGGAGCAATGCGCTGGCGGTGCAATTTGGCGGGAAAACGATCCGGTCGATTCGGCCGCTGGGCGGCGGGTCCGAGATGGCCGTTGCGGAGATCGAACCGGAGCTGATTACCAACCTTTTTGACAGCGCGAGGGAGAAGCGGCGGCCGGTGCGCTACGACGATTTGCCTCCGACGCTGATTAACGCGATTTTGTCGGCGGAGGACAAGAGATTTTTTGAGCATCCGGGATTTGACTTCATTCGCATCTTTGGCGCGGCTTGGAACGATTTGCGGCATGGGACGCATTTGCAGGGTGCAAGCACGATCACTATGCAGGTGGCGCGAACGTTTTTCTTGAGCACGGACCGGAACTGGCGACGCAAGCTGGCGGAAGCCATGTTGAGCTTCGAGTTGGAGCAGCGCTTTTCCAAACAGAAGATTTTTGAGATGTACGCGAACGAAGTATACCTTGGGAACCGGGGCAGCTTTGGCATTCGCGGATTTGCACAGGCCAGCGTGGCCTACTTCGGCAAGGATTTGCGGCAGCTCTCGACGGGTGAGTGCGCGTTCTTGGCGGGGCTTATCCGTGCGCCAAACTATTACTCGTCGGCGGACCGGCATCCGGAACGCGGGGCGCAATCGCGCGACCGCGTGCTGACGCAGATGGTCGAGAACAAGTACATCAGTACCGAGGATCTGCAGGACGCGAAGAACGCGCCGTTGAAGCTGGTGCGCACGGCAGTGACCTCAAGCGAAGCGCCGTACTTCGTGGACATGGTGAAGGATCACCTGCTGGACAAATATTCCGAGAATGACCTTCTGAGCCAGAACTATCGCGTGTACACGACGCTGGATCCAGCGTTACAACGCGCTGCCGCCGCCGCAGTGGAAGCCGGCATGAAGAACGTGGATGACCTGCTGGCAAAGAAATACGCCAAGAAAAAAACGGTAAAGGGAAAGCCGACGGGCACTAAGGAAATTTTGCCGCAGGTGCAGGTGGCGCTGGTGGCGATGGACCCGAGGACGGGCGAAATCCGCGCGCTGGTGGGCGGACGAGACTACGGACAGAGCCAGCTGAACCACGCGATTGCGCACCGGCAGCCGGGATCGGTGTTTAAGCCATTCGTGTATGCGGCGGCGTTCGACAACGCTGTGGATGGGGTGCAGCCGGTGGTGACGCCGGCGACAACGATTGACGACGAGCCGACGACGTTTGAGTTTGACGGGCAGGAATACACGCCGAACAACTACGGGGAAAAGTTCATGGGGCGCGTGACGGTGCGCGACGCGCTGACGAACTCGTTGAACGTGGCCACGGTGAAGGTCGCTGAGCTGATCGGTTACGGCAGAGTGGTGCAGATCGCGCGGCAGATGGGATTGGGAAACAACATCAAAGCCACGCCGGCGGTGGCACTGGGCGCGTACGAAATGACGGCGGTGGATGTGGCGGCGGGCTACACGGCGTTTGGACAGAACGGAGTACGCGCCGAGCCGCAGTTCCTGCATGAAGTGGTGAGTTCGAGCGGTACGATGCTGGAGAAAACCACACCTGAGACGCACAGCGTGCTGGATCCGCGCGTGGCGTATTTAGTGACCAGCCTGTTAAAGGACGTGTTAAATAAAGGCACGGGCGCGACGGTACGGGCGCGGGGATTCAGTTTGCCCGCGGCAGGGAAAACGGGAACCTCGCGGGACGGCTGGTTTTCCGGTTTCACGTCGAATCTGGTGACGGTGATCTGGATCGGCTTTGACGACAACCGCGACCTCGGATTGGCGGGCGGGCAGACCGCGGCGCCAATCTGGGCGGAGTTCATGAAGAAGGCCACGACGCTGCCCGGCTATCGCAATGTGAAAGACTTTGACATGCCGGAAGGCGTGCAGTCGGTGATGATTGATCCGGAATCGCTGGAGCTGGCAACGTCGAGTTGTCCCGCGACCCGCGAAGAAGTGTATGTAGGAGGATCGGCACCTACGCAATACTGCGAACTGCATGGCGGGCACGGGATTATCTCGTCGGCCGGTTCGGTATTGTCACACATTTTTGGAGGAGGACAGCCCAGCCCACCGGCAGACCCGTCAAAACCAAGCGGGGCAGGCGCGCCAGGGGAGACAAAGACCATCCTTGGGCCGGACGGGAAGCCGCAGGAGGTGCCCACGGCGGACGCGGAGCAAAAGGACAAGAAAAAGAACCCTTTGAAGAAGATTTTTGGTATCTTTGGGGGCAAGAAGAAGGACTCCGACAAGCCTGACAAGCAGCAGAAGCCGCCGGAGAAGGGAGAGTCGCCATGACGCTTTATAGGATGGCGGTTCCAGCAGCAGTACTCCTCGCAAGTTTCGGACTCACCTCCGCAGGACAAGTTACCGACGACACGCCAACTTCCGCTAATTTCACTACTCCGGTGCAGACCCCTGCGCAGGGCGCGCCTACGCCGGGAGCGCAAAAGCTGTCTCCGGAAGAGATGGCGGACATCTTGATGGCGCGGAAAGACTACCGCGAAGCCGCAGTTTCTTACCGCAAGCTGGTGGAGCAAAATCCGCGCAACGCGATCTACTGGAACAAGCTGGGCATCGCACTGCACCAACAAGAGGATCTGGGGAACGCGCTGAAATCGTACCAGCAAGCGGTGAAGACGGACCCGAAGTATGCCGATGCGCAGAACAATATTGGAACCATCTGGTACCAGCGAAAGAAGTTCGGCAAGGCGATTCGTTCGTATCAAAAAGCCCTGAAACTGCGCACCGATATGGCGGTGCTGTACAGCAATCTGGGATACGCCTATTTTGGCGACAAGAAATATGAGGAATCGATTGCCGCGTTCCGGCAGGCGCTGGCGCTCGATCCGCAGTGCTTCGACCGCAATTCCTCGCGCGCGGGTTCGGTGCTGCAAGACCGGTCGGTGAGCGACCGCGGCAGGTTCTACTTCCTCCTTGCGAAGTCGTTCGCGCAGTCCGGGAACGTGGAGCGTAGCCTGGTGTACTTGCGCAAGGCCAAAGAAGAGGGCTACGGCGCGATGAACGACGTGAAGACCGATCCCGCATTTTCGGCAATGGTTAAACTGCCGGAGACACAAGAGATATTGCTGCCGAAGAGCAGCAGCGATCCAACACTGCGGTAAGAAGGCCCAACCCGAAATCCTTCGATTTGTCCCGTCCAGAGTTGCTGTAATTCAGGCAACACCAACTGTTCTTGCGCGGCAAGACTTTCCCGCTCTGCTACAATTTGCGCATGAAATGGATCCTGGTGCGAATGTTGTGCTTGGTGGCCTTGGTGATGGCCGGAGTAGGGCCAACCTGCGGCCAGACTTCGGGACCGGCGCGCCCAGTCGTGCCCGCGTCGCAAGGAATCTTCCTAGTATTTCCGTTTGAGAATGATGGAGCGAATGCGCGCTTGGACTGGCTTTGCGAAGGGCTGGAAGAGCTGACCATCCAGCGCTTGTCGGCTGCCGGTCAGAAGGTATTTACGCATGCGGGGCGGACGACCGAACTCGATCGCTATGGACTGCCTGCAAACGCGAAGTTCAGCCACGCTACTATGCTGCGGATTGGTGCGGACCTAGATGCGGACTTTGTAGTGTTTGGGAAATTTTCGTCAGATGGGAAATCGCTGACCATTGAAGCCCGGGCGCTGCGGGTGAATCCGACGAGATTGTCGGAAGCGGTG
>DASSYL010000486.1:0-7701 GCA_035703315.1 Candidatus Acidiferrum sp.
GTAATCGGAGCGAGCCCAGTCAATGGCGGAATCTTCGTGAACGACTTCGTCCTGGCGATTCCCGGCGACGGCGACAGTCGAGACGTGGGAGAAGCGGCGCAGGCCGTGGTGGTCCTGGGCGCGACGAGCGAGCTGGATAACTTCGAGAGTGCCGCGCAGATTGACGTTGAGGCATTGTTTTTCGGATTTTCGGTTGAGCGATGCCGCGCAGTGAATGACGGAGTCCGTGGACTGAGAGAGAGAGAGATACTCTTCATCAGCCAGTCCGAATTGCGGACTGGTGAGGTCGCCCAGGAAAATTCGCACGCATGCGGAAATGCGATCGTTGAATTCCGGAAAGTCCAAGTGGAGCTGAAGGGATTGCCAGAGACGTTCGCGAGCTTCCTGCTGATTTTTCGCGCGAACGAGCAGGTTCAGCGGATCGCGATAGCCACGAAGCAGGCCAGTGGCCAGGTAGCTCCCGAGGTATCCGGTCGAGCCAGTTAGAAAAATAGCCATGGAGCTAGTGATTCTCCCCGGAGTGGGCAACGGCGGCGGCGGAGGCCTGGGGGCCCCAGCCAACGTCGCGGGCCGGGCGCGATTCGAGCGGGCGGCCTTCCATCAACGGATAGCACCAGCGGCGCAGCGCCGGGATGTGGATGTTGATCCAATAATCCCACCAATCAAGCGCTTCGGGGTCGAAACTGAAGATGAGGCGCTCGTCTTCAGGAAGAGCTGCGGAAAGCAGGCGCGCATTTTCGCAGGCGAAGACGTGCTCGTTGTGCAGGATGAACGGCTCGTAGAGCTCGATAAGTTTTTCGGCGCGGGTCAGGTCACGCTCCGCCTTGGCCAGCGGCGCTTTTTTCATGCTGAGCTTTTCGGCGAAGCGGTTGATGCCAGAGACGACCGCCTTCTGCATGGGAATAGAAAGACGTTCGTAGCGCTGTTTGGAAACAGGGATGGTCTCAAACTTCAATTTCAGCCAGTGCTCAATGCCCTGCTGCGTGCGGTAGTGCTTGCGATGAGCGAGGCCAGTGAGCTCGATGCTGCGGCCCATGTCACAGGGATTTACGCCGGATGTTGCGAGCTGATACATGCGTGCGGCTTTGCGCTCGACAATGGCTGCGGCGATGAGCGACATGCCGCGGCAAACCATGTCCACGGGAATGACGTCGAGGCATTTTTTCGCATTGGTCGGAAGCTGGCGGAAGTTCGTGCCCAACAAGTAGGAGAGCGGTCCAGAGGTGTTGACGCCTTCATTCCAGCCGCTGAACGGGCTGCGCGTTGAGCTTTCCACGATGGACGGGCGCACCACCGCGAGGGGCAAGTCCTTTCCGCGGCGCGCGAGGATCGATTCGCCGAGACTTTTTGTAAAAGTATAAGTGTTGGGCCAGCCGAGATACTGCGCGCGCTTCATGCCGACGCGAACCAGTTTGTTACGGACCCAGCGAACGCGATTGCGCTTGACGACGCCGTCGAGTTCACCAGCGGCGACTTTGCTTTCGTCAGCGCCTCGCCCCAGAGCCTGACGGCGCAGCGCTCGTTCCAGCTCCGGGCTTTCCGCACGCTCCTCGATACGCTGAATCATTTCACGCAGCGAAGAGATTTCGCGCTCGGCGTCAAAATTCTTGATGCTCGCGGGATTGTAGTTTTCGCTCAGTTCTTCTCCGACGCGCCCATCTCGCATGCCAACCACGTAGCAAGTGGACAGGTGCATCAAAGCTGCGTGATCGGTGGAACGGAGGAAATCGATGAGATGCTCAGCAGATTCAACGTTGGAAGAAAGTGCTTCTCGCAAGTCGGGATTGAAATCCGTCAGCCCGGCGCTGTTGACGACCAAATCCAGATTGCGAGCGAGGCGAACGCGCACTTCGGCAGCCAGGCCCAAGCCGGGCAAACTGACATCACCCTCGACGACGTCAATTTTCTCTCGCAGAAAATCGCCCAGGCGCGCGCCATAAGTCTTCTGCAAGCCATCCAGGGTCGGCGACTCCGCAACAATTTTCTCGAATCGGCGCTGGCCTGTGGTGGTGCGATTACGACGGATCAACAAAGTGATTTTCGCGATGTCCGGAACCTGCTCGAGCAGGTCCACCATCCATACTTTCCCGATGAAGCCGGTGACGCCGATCAACAAGATATGCTTCCCTGAGAGGGCACGCCGGACGCTCAGCTGTGCTACGCGTGGCGCGCTGTCAAAGGACACCACCGAGGGTGGCTCAATCGGCAGCGACCGGAGCACCGGCTGCAGCGCCCCCCGCAACGGCGCGGGGTCGTCCAGCCTGAGTTCGGCGAGCAGCTTCGATTCCGGGATCCGGCCGTCGGCGTGAGCAGAGGCAATCCACGCCAAAGGTCCGCGGGGATGGATGACGGGAGCGAGGAGGCGGCCGGTGGCCACCCCATCGCGAAATTCCATGCGGTTGGCGACAAAACTTTCAACACCAAGGTGTCTAGCGAGTGGGCGCAGCACGTGGTCCAGCGATTCGCCGAAGAGCACAATCGGCTGCCCGGCGTCACGAGCCCGGCGCAACGCCGCAACCCCTTCCTCTCGCAACTTCGGTTTCAATGCGTATTCAAAGTACTCTTCGCCGAGCAGGTCGAGGCGATCGCGGGTGACCCCACGCAGCAACGTGTATAGCAACCGGGTGGCGAGGGTCCGTCCGGCAAGATAAGCGAAAGGCCGCAGCACGGTCATCAGCGCCATGCCCACACGCCGGCGCGATCTTTCGGCAAAGCTCTGGGCATTCCATGTAAAGAAGCCGACCTGCCGCAATGCGCTCAGCTCCAGAAGGGAGCCTTCCACACGCCAGTAAACCGCCGCATTTTGCGCGTCATTGGCGGAGCTTTCTCTTTTGCAAGGAATAGCGGGCATGGCGGGCGTAAACCTACTGGCGCCGCGCGGCGCGCGAGAATTCACTGATGTGCAGTTCGTAAGGCAAAGCGATCCTGTGGGCCTGGATTCCGCCGCCGGCGGCCCGAGCATCCCCTGACATTTCTTGGCTTTCCGGCGAAGGACGACAGATACTTGTGAAAAGCTAAGTTAACATTCCACGAGCAGTTCCTGCAAGGACGCGCGCCGCCAAGATGATCTGTTCGCCAGTCTCGGAATTGAAGATTTCGCCCGAATAGCTGCTTAGCCGAATGGCAATCAGCAGCAGGGCCGCTACGGTCGAACTCGCCACAATTTCGGTCCATGGAACGTTAGAAAACGACTCGCCCGAAAAACGTGTCGGCAGCCGAGCCGCGACAATTGCGCCCAGGTAGACCGGTAGTAGCAGGAACAGTAAAAAACTGGTGTGAAAATAGGGATAGGCCATCCGAAAAGCCACCCACAAAGCTGCTTGTGGCAACACCGCCAGGAGACTCAGTAAAGCCAAGCGGTCGAAAAAGTCGGCGCCGCCGGTGCAACGCAAAATCCGGTAAAGCCCCAGGACTATCAGTTCAAAGGCGGCAAGGCCGCCGAGAACCGCGGACGCGCTCAATCCGCCGCCTGTAAACATCATATTGAAAAAGGGCAAGAGGGCGGATTGACCAAGAACTACGATGGCGAAGGCCCCGGTCACGAAACGATCGCCGCGAAGCCCGAGAATCAGCATGGTAAATAAGCCAGCG
The DNA here is from genome assembly GCA_035703315.1 of Candidatus Acidiferrum sp. Lineage (GTDB taxonomy): Bacteria > Acidobacteriota > Terriglobia > Acidiferrales > UBA7541 > Acidiferrum. Next base: position 3,592 of record DASSYL010000486.1, read on the forward strand.
AACACCAACGCTTCCCAGTGAGCCGCAAATGCGGGGTGCGGCTGGACGACTGACGTGGCTTGCAAGTACGAAATGCTGATCACGCGAACCGGCTGACCCAGCCAAAAGCCCATCAAGCTTTCCGGAACAAAGTACAACAGGAACTGAGCCGTCCAATAAAGCGGATAAATGGACGCGAGGCCCAGCAGCAATAGACGGAGCCAGCGCATTCTGCCCCTCAGCAGGGCAGCGATTTTGCCGCGGCACATCGGGATTTGCAAGACCCAGAACTACCTGTCAGACGCCCCAGCCGTAGCGCTCGGCATGTTCCAGAGTGCGTTGCATTTCGACGTGGAGAATTTCCATAAATCCATTGGTTCCAATAGTTTTAGAGCCAGGCGCAGCCAGATCGGGTGTACGGTAGCCGCTTGCGAGCGCGCGAACGACCGACTGCTCGACCCAGTCCGCCTCGAGTCCAAGCCCGAAGGAATCGCGGAGCATCATGGTGACGCTGAGGATTGAGCCAATGGGATTCGCTGAGTCCTTACCCGCGAGAGTGGGTGCCGACCCGTGAATCGGCTCAAACAGAGGCGCGCCCGAACCAAAGCTGGCCGAGGGGATAAGGCCAATCGAGCCTACAAGAGCTGCAGCCGCGTCGCTCAAAATGTCGCCAAACATATTCGTCGTGAGCATCACGTCAAATTGGGAGGGCTTCAGCGTGAGCTGCATGGCTGCATTGTCCACGTACATGTGCTCAAGCTTGACGTTGGGATAGGCACTACTCATTGAAGTGACGGTACGACGCCAGAGCTGCGAGCTGGCCAGTACGTTGGCCTTGTCTACCGAGCAGAGACGGCGCGAGCGGTTCTCCGCGCGGGTATAAGCGAACGCCGCGATCCGCTCCACTTCCGGCGTCGAATAGGACTCCGTGTCCCACGCACGCTCTTTGCCGCTTTCCTTGGCGTTCCCGCGCTCGCCGAAGTACATCCCGCCGGCAAGCTCCCTGACGATTTCCACATCCAGGTCGCCCAGACGCTCAGGCTTCAATGGAGACATGCCGCGCAGCGGCTCGAGGACTTTCACTGGGCGCACGTTCACGTACAAGCCCAGGCCCTGTCGTAATGCCAGCAAGCCGCTCTCTGGCCGTTTGCCCACGGGAAGTGAATCCCACTTAGGGCCACCAACCGCACCAAGAAACACTGCGTCCGCCACACGGCAGGCATCAATGGTCGCATTCGGCAGCGGTATGCCCGTCAAGTCAATCGCCGCGCCGCCAACCGGATGCTCCTGAAACTCAAATTGATGATGGAATTCGCGGGCGCACTCCTTAAGTACGTTGGTGGCCGCAGCGCTCACCTCCGGGCCGATGCCGTCGCCCGCCAGAAGCACAATCGTCTTTTTCATCGCTGTACCTGAAATTCGTATCGCTACGATGCCGCGGATGTAGCTTCCGCCGTCACCGAAGTTCCGCCGCGGCGAATCACTTCGTGCGCAATGCCTAGGATATCGCGCGGGCGGACGGTTTTGGACTGGTCGGCCAGAGTTGTGACGCGCCGGTAGATCTCTGCCAGTTCGGCGTCACTCGGCTCAAAGCCCAAGTCGCGCAAGCTCACACGAAGCGCGTTGCGGCCAGAATGTTTGCCCATGACGAGTGACCGCGACGGCACGCCAACTGTTTCCGGCGAGATAATCTCATAGGTGAGGGGATTCTTGATGATGCCGTCCTGGTGAATGCCGGCTTCGTGTGCGAACGCATTGGCGCCGACGACCGCTTTGTTGGGAGCCACTTGCGCGCCGGTAATTTCCGTGAGCATGCGGCTCGCCGGGAATAGCTGATCGAGCTTGATGTTGGTCGTGACGCCGAAACTTTCCTTGCGCACTGCGAGCGCCACGGCAATTTCTTCCAGAGAAGCGTTCCCTGCCCGTTCGCCGATTCCGTTGATGGTGCACTCGATTTGGCGGACACCTGCGCGCACCGCAGCCAGCGAGTTCGCCACGGCCATGCCGAGGTCGTCATGACAGTGCGCGCTAAGCGTCAGGCCCTCGGCATCGCCCAGATACTCACGCACGCGCAAGAACATTGCTCCGTACTCTTCTGGCACTGCGTACCCGACGGTGTCCGGCAAATTCAAAATTGTGGCGCCGGCGTCGACCGCGGCCTTGCAAACTTCGCAGAGGTAGCCAATGTCGGTGCGGCCCGCGTCTTCTGCGGAAAATTCCACTTCGGCAACATGTTGCCGGCCATAGCGAACCATAGCGGTGATCGCTTCCAGCGCTTGCTCGCGCGTCATGTTGAGCTTGACCTTCAGGTGCAAGTCGGACGTTGCCAGAAAAATGTGCAAACGCGACGACGCAGCAGGTTCGAGCGCCTCGATCGCGGCGTCCAGGTCCATTTTCTTGGCGCGTGCAAGAGCGGCGATTGGCACGTCGCGCACTTCCCGCGCCACGGCCTGCACCGCTTCCAGATCGCCGCGCGAGGAAATCGGGAAACCCGCTTCGATAGTGTCCACGCCCAGCTTGGCCAGCTGCTTGGCCATGCGAATCTTCTCTTCAGTATTCATCGAGAAGCCGGGCGACTGCTCGCCGTCGCGGAGTGTGGTGTCGAAGATGCGCACTACGTCCATGGAGTGCTCCTGTTAGTAGTAGGTCAGAAGCGCACCATTTGGTCAAATTTATCTTTATTCTACTTTTGATAATTTTGACTTATAATGCGACTTGCCCGTTTTTGCCACTTCGGCGCTGTCCTTCCGACCGAGAGAGGGGCGAGGAATCTGTTGTTTCGAATAAGCCATGGACCTAAGTGAACTTCAGGTGTTTCTGACCGTCGCCCGCGAAGGCAGCTTCTCCCGCGCCGCCGAACGCCTCTATCGCACCCAACCGGCGGTGAGCCTGGCTATCCGCAAACTTGAAGACGGGCTCGGCCAGCCGCTTTTCGTTCGTGGAGCGCGGCCAGTGCGCCTTACTGACGCCGGCAACCTGCTGCGGGACTACGCCGAGCGGCTCATCAATCTTCGCGATGAAGTGAAGAAGGGCCTATCGGAACTGGAAGGCCTCACCCGAGGCGAACTTTCTCTAGGTGTCAATGAAAGCTCCATCCATGCGCTGCTGCCCGCCCTGGCGCAGTTCCGTGAAGCACATCCCGGCGTGCAAATCCGTGTGCATCGCATGTTCTCGCGTGATATACCGCATGAAGTCTTGAATTACAGGCTGGACCTGGGCGCGGTTTCTTTCGTGCCGCGCGATGCGCAGTTGCAGGCCACGGAAATCCTGAAAGATGAATTGACGTTGGTCGTTCACCCGAAACACGCACTTGCCAAACGCAAAGAGGTGGACGTCTCCGACCTCGGCGGAGAAAGTTTCGTCGCTCACAGCGTCGAATCCCCGTTCCGCCGCCGCGTCATCGAACTCTTCGGCCGCAACAAAACCACGCTGAATATGCCCATTGAAATGCCCACGGTTGAGAGCATCAAACGTTTCGTGCAAATGGGCATGGGCATCGCGATCGTACCCCGCATGTGCGTGGCATGGGAAATCGACCACGGCTGGATGAAAGAAGTAAGGGTTCGGCAGCTCAACTTACCCCGCCATGTCTACATGATTTCCCGTCGCGGAGCCCGCCTGCCTCATGCCGCCGCCGAACTTCTTCGTCTGCTCAAGACCGACTAGCCGGCTGCAGCGAGAGAGGTACGCAGGACCGACCACAGAAGAGGCGTCTCTTTTTGGAACAATCGTTACCCGATTCGCGCTCTTTGGTTACAAGCGCCACCAAGGCGGGCAGCGTCTTCCCGACTAACTTTCTGCGCGCGCTGACCTGGTTTACTCTGAGCCTGTCGGCGTGGCAATCTGGTTCTGTCGGCGTAGGTTAAACTTGGAAAGTCGGACCTTGAACTGCCTTCCTTCATGACGAGCGCCCTGCTCATCCTCGGAATCGGATTCCTGCTCGGCATGCGCCACGCTACCGATCCCGACCACGTCGTCGCCGTCTCCACGATCGTGAGTCGGGAGAGATCCATCCCGCGGGCCGGCTGGATCGGCATCCTCTGGGGAATCGGCCACACGCTCACCATTCTCATTGTCGGCGCGGCCATTATTCTGTTTGGTGTTGCGATTCCTCCGCGCGTCGGCCTCACG
>DASSYL010000147.1:0-13012 GCA_035703315.1 Candidatus Acidiferrum sp.
GCGATGATGTGGGCGCCATTTCTCATTTGCACGCACGTCGCTGTCCTGCTCGCCCGGGCTTTAGGGTCTAATGTTTCAGCGGACGGTTTTTCTCTGCCTTACCTCTTTGCCATGGCTTTGGGAACGCTGCTCTACGGCTTCCTGGCGCTACTCCTTTCTTACCGTGTGGCTTGCCATTTTGTCGCAGAGCGATTCGCCCTGCTCGCCACCGTGGCCATTTGGTGGGGCAGTTCCTTGCCGGTGTACATGTATTTCAACCCCTCCTGGTCGCACGCGCACTCCGCATTCGCGGTTGCGCTTTTCTTCTGGTATTGGCTGCGCACACGCGCTTCTCGCGCAGCACTTCAATGGATCATGCTGGCGCTGATCGCCGGTCTGGCGTTAAACGTCTATTACCCGAACGTGCTCATTTTGGCCGTGCTGGTGCCTGAAGCTCTCCTCTCGTATCACGCCGTCTGGAAGAAAACCGGCAACGCGCAGCCGCTTTCACGGTTGCTGGCGTATCATCTCCTATTCTGCTCCGTCGTCATCTTGGCTTTACTCCCCACTCTTCTTACCAAGTACGTCGTCTACGGGGGCCTGTTCGAGACCGGTTACATCCCCATTTCGCAATGGAGTTGGGGTTCGCCCTGGTTTCTCGCTTTGCTCTTTTCCGCGAATCACGGCCTGTTTTCCTGGACGCCCATTCTATTCTTCGCCGCCGTCGGCTTGTTCTTTTTCGCGCGCAACTTTCCCTCGGTCGGCCTTTCTGCGTTGTGCGTGCTGTTTGCCTTTTACTACTTCATGGCTTCTTATCCCGATTGGCCCGGCATCTCTTCCTACGGCAATCGGTTCTTCGTTTCCCTGACCGTATTCTTCATTCTGGGATTGGCAACCTTGCTCGAATCGACGGCGTCACTCTTCCCAACCCGCTCTCTCGCTTCTGCTTGCTTCTCGGTCGTCCTGAGTATTTTTGTTCTTTGGAACGCCGGTCTCATCTTTCAGTGGGGCGCGCATCTCATACCGGCGCGTGGCGCGGTTTCCTGGAGCGTCGTCGCCAAAAACCAATTTTGCGCTGTGCCCAGGCAGATCGGCACACAGGTGAAGGCCTATCTTTTCCGTAGAAAAGAAACGCTCCATCAGATTGAACAGCGCGATCTTGAGCAGTTAAGGCAGGCCGATCAGCCCTGAGCGCCGGTCTTCGCTTTCTTGAACCGAGTTGGAGTTGACCGGCTACGTAATCCGAGCCGATGCCTCACTCCGCGGGTCGCATCTAGCCACGCAAACCACAATCGTGACCACGCGGCCCTTGCCTGGCCACTGAAATGGACCAACCCGGCTTTGTAGTTTCGCTTCAGCTTCCCGGAACGCAGCACGTGCGTTGCATTTGCGAGCGTCGCGAACTTTCCCTGGTGCAGCCGATAGTTCTCCTGCGCTTCTTCGCCCTGCCAGACGCCCTTTTCGCCGTCTGGATGGTAGCCGTAGTCATGATTCTGGTGTACCGCAACCACCTCACTCGATGCGTCAATCACCGGAACGCCCTGCGACAACGGATACCAGAGCAGCCAGTTGTCCCAGCCGGGCCTACCGATCACGAATTCGGGAATCTGTTGGTAATAGAGTCCCTTGGAAAACAGAAAGTAATCGATCCATTGCGCCGGTCTGGGCCGGTTGGTTTTCCGCGCAAGGCCATCCAGGTCATTCTCCCAGCTGGACGCTTCGAAATTGACAGGGCCCGGGATCTCCACATCCCACCGACGCCCCGCCATCAGAAACCGCGATCGGTTGCTCACTACCGTTCGCACTGCGGCGGTGAAATCGGACTTCAGAAGAATGTCGCAGTTCACATGGCAAAAAACCTGGTGCTTCGCAACGTCGTGCACCTGGTCGTAGATGCTTGCCAGGTATTTTGTGCCGTAGCGGTTCTTCGCTACGTTTCCGATGTGCCGTATTCCGAATTCTTTGCACACTTCCGCCGCACCAGGATCGTCACCTACCAAAATTATTTCAATGTCGGAATCAAGCCGCTGCCAGCTTCTGATGGCATTTCGCTGAATCATGTTGATATGCCCAGTGAATGCCTTAGGCGTGGAAAACAACGTGATCATTGTTGACCTCAGATACGTCGCGGCTCTCCGCTATCCCGCCCCTGTTTTCGCTAACGAGTTAGCACTCAAGCGCCATAATTTCCGCGGGCTGCGGAAATCTGAGGTCTGGGACCATTTTCCGGACCGTGCTATCTCAAGCGCAAAACCAAAAAGACCTTTTTGTTACTAGGAATAATAAACCCGGGCGTCGCGCGACCGCTACTCCCCTACTAAAATTCCAAGGAATAATCTTCCTTGGTCTGATCGTTGGGCTGGTCAAGTCCTGTTAACGGGTAAATCGCCGAATCGCGGCCCTTTTCACCTTTCTGGATCAGATCGCGCTTCAGCAGCGTAACCTCGAGCAGCTTGGGCGTCCTCGAATTGGGAATTAGGTCGCAATAGTTGTTTCCGTGCAGATGCGCCACCACAAAACTCTCTTCCAGTTGGCGCATCAGGCCCGCAAAATTTGGCCAAAAAATGTCCAAATCGTGAAACTCAATGGCCATGCCGCTTACGTATTTGCAATACGCCAAAAGTTCGGGGAGCACGCGAAACTCCGCCTGTTCGATGTCCATCTTGATAAACACGCCATTTTCTTTGAGCTCCGGCTCCCGAATCAGATTGAAAATTTCGCTGATTGTGAAGAATTTTGAGCTGCCTGCATTCGAAACCCCCTTTGAGAAAAGGCGCACGTTCTCGCTCGAAAAGAAATGCGAAAAATCTGAGTACAGGCGTAACGCGCGCCACAATGCCTGGAACTTGTTTCGTGCTCCGCGAAAGTTTAGGGACAGCACCCCCAGTAGAAAGCGCGCACTCAGAATCTGGTTCAGTGCCTCGATAATTTTCTCCCGCAGAATGTCTTTCGACACAGAATGGTCGAAGCACAGTATCCTTGCCTCGGGTACGCGGTTGTGGAAATCGGCTTCAAACGACCAGTCATCATTTATCCCAAAACTTAGCAAATATCGTGTTCTCTCGACCGCGCGGTCGTTTACCACGTAGCCGCCGTCAAACGGCCGGCCCAGCCGGACCAAATCGCCCAGGCAGATGGGTCGAAACGCTCGCAGCGAAATTGTCGGTTCCTCGCCTTGCATTAACAAAGATTCGTCCCTTCGAGCTACCATTTTGAAGCGTCCCTTGCGAGTTTATATTCTCGCCGAGCTGAACTACAACGCAGGAGCAAAAAGTGCACATTCTGATCACCGGCGGCGCCGGCTTTGTCGGCTCCGAACTCGCCGTTCGCCTCACCGAAAAAAATCATCGCGTGGTCGTCATGGACAACCTCGTCCGCCGCGGCAGCGAATCCAACCTCGAACGCCTCGCCCGCCACGGCATTACCTTCGTCCACGGCGACGTTCGCAATCCCGAGGATTTCGAAAATCTTCCCTCCGCTATCGAATTTCTGATTGACGTCAGCGCCCAGCCTTCCGTTGTCTCCGGCTACAGCAATCCCGTCTTCGACATCACCAACAATTCCCTCGGCGTCATCCGTGTGCTCGAGTTCGCTCGGCGGCACCGCTGTCCGATGATTTTTTTCAGCACCAATCGCGTCTATGTGGTGGATCGCCTGCTCGAACTCCCCCGCCGCGAAGCCCCGACTCGCATCGAATGGGACTCTGACGCCTGGAACCAGCTCCCATCTGAAACGCGCCTTCGCGGCTTCGATCCCGTCCACGGCGTCAGCGAGGAATTTGCCGTCGACGGGGGCCAGCGCAGCATTTACGGCCTTAGCAAACTTATCGCCGATGCATCCTGCCAGGAATATGCCCACGCCTTTGACCTGCCGCTGGTCGTCAACCGTTTCGGCGTCATTGCCGGCACCGGCCAGTTCGCCAAACTCGATCAGGGCTGGGTGGTATGGTGGGCCATCGCACACTATTTCAAGCTGCCGCTCAAATACATCGGCTGGAACGGCAAGCAGGTGCGCGACGTTCTTTTCCTGGACGATGTTTGTTCGTTGGTGGAACTTCAGATGGGCCAGATCAGCCGCTTCCGCGGCGATATTTTCAATCTCGGCGGCGGCTCGGCGAATTCACTTTCCTTGCGCGAAGGCACCGCTCTTCTCGAACGAAAACTCGGTCACGGCACCAACATTACCGTCGAAGATTCCGTCCGCAAGGGCGATCTGCCAATCTATTTCACCGACAATCGCAAGGGCTCCCAGCAACTCAAGTGGAAACCCAGTGTCACTCTCGATCAAGGCTTCGACAAAATTCTCGCCTGGATTCGCGCCAACGAAGACACCCTCAGAAAGCGCTACGCGTAATGACTTTGAACGACTGCTGGTTCCTGTAGCGCCGGGCTCTAGTCCGGCTTTCCTGGTTGCTTAGGGAGCCCTAGAGCGAGAAGAACGTTCCGAGCAGCGATTTCTTCCGCCGGTCCGTATTTTCCATTCCCGCCAACTTCACCGCAATATTCGCAAAACCTTCGGTCAGCGGGTCGCCGTTTTTCGCCACCGGCACTCCGCGCACCGTCGCTTCCGTCACTTGTTTGAAGTTATTCGGCAGCCGCGCGAACACCGGCATCTTCATCGAGTTTTCAATCTGCGCCAACGCTTCTTCGTCGCTGCGGTGCCAGCGATTGATCACCAGACGCACCTGATTCGAAGCTACTCGCAAATCCGCCAGGGCGCGCAAGTGCTTGTCTAATTTTGCGAGCCCAGTCAGATCCGCTTCGGAGACCAGCAGCACCTCGGCTGCCTGTAAAATTCTCCTCCACTCCTGCGAGTAAAAAGCACCCAGGTCCATAACTACAAAATCGAAGTCCTGCTGCGCCACGTCCACCATGCGCTCGATCACCGGCAGCGAACCGTTCTGCCAGTCTTCCAGCCGTGTCGCCCCGCACAGCACTTGCAGCCCGCTCTTGTGTGTCGTCAGCAACCCGGAAAACAAAGTCGCGTCCAGCCGCTTTACGTTTTCCATCGCGTCGCGCACCTGGAACTTCGGCTTCAGGTCAAGCAGCGCCGCCACGTCTCCCATTGGGCGCGAAAAATCCAAAAGCAAAATTTTCTTGTTCGGGATCCGCGCCAGTTGCACCGCCAGGTTCACCGCAACTGTGCTGGTGCCAACTCCGCCCTTGGTGCCCAGTACCGCCAGCAGTTGGCCCGTGCCCGCGCTTTTCACCGGCTGTGCTCCAGATTCACCTCTCAACCGGTGCATCAGGATGCCAATCTCCACTCGGTTGTAAGGCTTTTGCAGGAAATCGCGAATCCCCGACCGCATCGCCTGCAGCAAAAATTCCGGGTTTGTTTCATTTTTCGTAGAACACGCAATGATGTTCACCGCTGGCCGAACTCTGCTTAGCTCCTGTGCGAACGCAAACTCCTCGGCCATGCCCGTGGACAAGTCCAGAAACACCACGTCCGGAACATCGTCCGGGTGCCGCGGCTTTACAGCGCAGAGCGATGCCCACTCCAGCACGTTCTTCACCAGCCCGGTTTGCTGGAGCATCGCCCGCAGCGTGGAGTTTCCTACCGGATCCGAACCGGCCATCGCCACGGTCAAGACTGGCGTGATTGCCTGCTCATAATCTCTTTCGGATGAGGCTGCGTGGATTGCTGCGGAATCAACCAGTACGGCTGCGGGACTGTTCTGTTCTCTCGACATGCATCGAGACTAGGTTGGCCCTGTGCGGCACCAAATAGGGCACCCGTACCAGCCCTTTCGACCACAGTACTACTGCTCGATAGGACTACGCCGGTTTACGCTTTCGCGTCTTTCGCTGCTCTAGCGGCAGAGCGCCTCGATCAGCACTTCCTTCTTCTTTTCCGCCAATTCCGTCAATGCATCGAGCGAGGCAAAATAGCCCCCAATCGCCGCCGCGGCCAGCACGGTAAATACCTGCGCCGGCAGCCACGGGCTGCCCATCCATCGCCCGGAAAACAGGATCAGTGCGCTCGTTCCGCTCAGCAACAGTTGCACTCCGAACATCAAAAACACCGACATGCCCGAATTACGCTGTCCCTGCATTTTTCCGAATTCCATCTTTTTCGGAAAGCTGAGCGAAGACCAATTCGCGATCGTTAACTGTCCGACCACCGAGAAGACCATCGCTGCGAGCGTCGCCACCAGAATCGGAGGCGATGGCCATCCCGCGCGAAAGCCTACCAGCGCAATGCACAAGGCCATTTCACACACAATAATCAGCGCCGTCAGCAGATTCTTGCCCAGCAGAATTTCCCTGAACCTTACCGGTGAATTGAAGTACGTCTGAATCCCGCGGCTCTCATGAGCAAAAGAATTGTAGGACGGCGCCATCAGAATCAGGACCAGGTACGCCATCATTCCCGGAAAAAACAAATCAGGCGACGGTCCTTTTTTGAATGCCCACCCGTGCAGTCCCGTCATTTGCATGCTGAAAAACAACACCATGATTGGCGGAATCACCAGCGAGAAGAAAAGAAAGCTGTTCCGCTTTAGATAGCTAACCTCCTTGCGGAACACCGCTCCCACTTGTGGTGGCAGAAATCGCAGGGAGTCGCTGTCATCAAGGTTCTCGCTCGCCGTCCTTCTCGCTCTTGTCGCTGGCGCGATACCTTCACTCAATTCTTCTCCGGCATAAAGGCGCGCATAGCGCCGCCACAGCAGCGCGCCGAAAACCGCCACGTACACCAGCAGTCCGCCCAGACTCATAAGTGCCGGCAGCCATTGCCCTTCGCTCAGCCGTGCGACGCAGTTTCCCGCAAATGAAGAAGGCAGCAGCCACAGATACGGCAGCACCTTCAGAACGATGGCTTTCACTTCGTTTCCGTGCCTTTGCAATATCGGATTCAGAAATTGCAGCGACACCATGCTCAAAATAAAAATGCCGAAGAGCGCTTCCCGTGACCTCCTCTTCGACAGCAGTTTTTCCAGCCACGCTCCCAGAAGCCGCTCGACCGTCACGTTCATCGCCGCAAATAACAAGCACACCAGCAACATTGCTGGCATCGCGCTGGGCCGCGATACCAGCGTTCCCGCGACCATGGAAGCCATCCAGATCACCGCGGCAACTGCTGCCGCATCCGCCAGCCCGTACGCCAAACCGATCAAATAAAACGTGGAAAAGTTCACCGGAAAACGCAACAACGTCTTGAAAGAAAACTGCGGCGCGAATCCCGCCAGCATGATCGGAAACAACTGCCACCACGCCAGGAGCGCCAGGAAAATTAGGCCCAGATACTTTTCGTGGTGCTCGTCGAAAATATATTTCGTGCCTACAAACAGCGCCACGGTAATCCCGATCACCAGTACGGAACTGAAGACCCCGGAAACGACCACCCCCAGCAGGTCCATCCGCCGGTTTTTGTTGCGCAGCCCGTTGCGCAGCGACCGCCAGCGTAGCCACGCTACTAATTGCAATTGCTCGCCAAGGCCGGGCAGCCTGGGCCCCATTCCCGGTTCAGCGATGGGACCGGTGTTCACGTCAGCCACGTCAGCTCCTCCACCTGTGGCCGGTCCGCGCCTTCGCCCACCACCGACAGAAAAATATCTTCCAGCGTCAGCGTTCTTCCCTCCGCGCCGGTCACTCCAGCTCGCAATTGGTCAATCGAGCCTTGCGACACCAGCCTTCCTCTCCGGATGATCGCCACGTGGCTGCACAGGCGCTCCACAATTTCCAGTACGTGCGACGTCAAAAAGATCGTCACCCCGCGTTCCGTCATTCGTCCCAGCAATTCCTTCAGCGCACCCGCGGCCAGCGCGTCCACTCCTTCGAACGGCTCATCCAAAAACAGAATCCGCGGCCCGTGAATCACCGCCGCCGCCAGAGCCAGCTTCTTCTGCATCCCGTGCGAATAGTCCGCAATCAGCGTCTTCGAACGGTCCGCCAGCTGCATGAATTCCAGCAGCTCGTCGCTGCGCTTCCGCGTCGTCGGCTTGTCCAGCCCATACATTCGCCCCACAAATTCCAGATATTCCGGGGCCGTCAGCCGTTCGAACAGCCCCATCCCTTCCGGCACTACGCCAATCTGCCGTTTCACTTCCACCGGATGCTCCGCAAAATCCATCCCCAGCAGCGACACCCGCCCCGCCGTAGGCACCAGCAGCCCCGTCAACATTTTGATCGTTGTGGATTTGCCCGCCCCGTTCGGCCCCAAAAATCCAAAAAACTGCCCCGACTCCACCTGCAAGTCCACGCCGTCCACGGCAGTCAGTTCGCCAAACTTCCGCGTCAATTTTTCTGTAGCGATCGCAATGTCAGCCATCCGTCAGCCGCTCCCGAGGACAAACATCGAATCTAGCATGGTTTCTCGCAGTCACACTTCGAGCGTGCCCCAAGAATAGACCTCTATTGCGTTCGCCGCGGCGGCGGTCCTTCACAGGTTTTTTTAGGAGTTTTTCGCGACGGGCGAGCTGCTGCCGGCGGCTAGCACATCGCGCGTAGGCAGCGCGGCCAGCACGGCGGGCAGTTCCACGCGAAACACCGCGCCGCCTTCCTGACCGTTGTAGCAGAGAATTTTTCCGCCGTGCTCTTGTACGATTCCGAAGCAAATGCTTAAACCGAGTCCCGTGCCTTTTCCGATGGGCTTCGTCGTGTAGAACGGATCGAATACGCGGTGTGGCTCCTTGATTCCCGGGCCCGTGTCCGAAAACAGAATCACCACGTTGGCGCGGTCGCGCATCGTCTTGATGGTCAACGTTCCGCCGCCGCTGTGCGAATCCATCGCATCCACCGCATTGTTGATAATGTTGAAAAATACTTGCATCAGCTGATTGCCGTCGCCGCGCACTCCCGGCAAAACCGATTCCAGTTTTAGCTCGATTTTCGCTCCGGAATGCTTTAAGTCCAGCGCGCGCAACTGTACTGCGTTGTTCACGACGGTGTTCAAATCCAGCAGCGTCCGTTCCGCTGGAACCTGCCGCGCGAAACTGAGCAGATTTCCCACCAGCGTTTTGGTGCGCCGCGCCTGGTCGCGGATTTTGGCCGCAACACCGCGTGTCTTTTCCGGCAGCGATGCGTCATCGGCGAGCAAATCCGAATAGCCGAGAATCGCCGTCAGCGGATTGTTGATTTCGTGCGCTGCTCCTGCAGCCAGCTGGCCCAGTGAAACCAGTTTTTCCGTCTGCACCATCTGCGCTTGCAAACGCTGCAGATTTTCCACCGACTGTTCCGCCCGCGCCAGCAGACGCGCGCGATCGCTGTCCGCGAGATGCTGTCGCAAAAATACGAGCGCGCCCAGCGGCACCGCGGCCAGTAAAACCGTCAGCAAGCGGAATTCCCGCACCACGTGGCTATCATGCGAAAACTTCAGCGTGTAAATCGCGAATGCCGGCAGCGAAACCACGGCCGCCAGCGCCAGCCGCGACGCCAGAATGCTTTCGCCCTTTTTCAGATCGTTTTCGGACGGCGACTCCGTCGCAGCGTCCAGCAAAGCGCGATTGTTGTAAGCGATCAGGCCCGCCGCTGCGAACCACAGAAACGATGCCACTAGCGGCAAATCGTACAAACTGCCGGTGTGGTACAAATTCATGCTGATGCCGACGTTGATGGTCAGCGACGACATCATGTACAACACGTCCGCGCAGAAAAGATTCGCGTAAACGTTGCGCCAAGCACCTTTGCTCTGCAGCCATAGCGCGCCGAAGCCGGCCACCGTCACCATGTTCTGAACGTTGGTGATCAGGTCGTAGGTGAAATTGTACTGGCCGAGGGACGGCTCCGCATACATCCAAGGCAGCACCACATAGGCGTAGAGAAAAATCCACCACGAAAGCAGCAGCACAAAATCCAGGTAGCCGAAGCGCAATTGCATTTCGCTTCGCTTCAGGTGTGGACGCAGCGCCAGCGCCGCCATCAGCGGCACACCGCGCAAAAAGAAAATGATGTCGCCGGGATACAAATCCGGCAGCGGCTGATGCAGGTAGACCTCATAGTAGGTCCACTGGAATTGCCCTATCATCCACAACGTGCAGGACATGGCGGCGAGCATCCAGAAAACGTTGCGCCGCCAGTGGGGCGTGCCAGCGTTGAGGAGCAGTCCCGCGTTGGCGAGCAGTGGCACCAGGCACTGCACGATGTTGGCGAAAGCGCTTAGCGTCTCACCGCGAGGCAGGGAGAGAGAGAGAGACGCGTAGACGCCGAGAACCGACACGGATACGCCCGCAATCCACGCGTAAGTGCGAGAAGAGGCCATGGCTTTTATCCAATTCTAGATTGCGGCGGCGCGATGTTGTGGCCGCTTCTAAAAATGGAATGGCCAAAGCATCAACGCGGAATCAAGAGCAGGACGGCTAAGCGAGCAGTGCCCCGGGAGACCCGCCAGGGCGGGCAAAGGAGGCGTCCCCGGGAAGAGGTCAAGGTGAGGCGGTAGAAGTGGAGGGGAGGGTTAGGGCGGCGAAGAGGAAGATGAGGAGGGCGGCGGCGAGGAACGAAGTGGGCGCGGCGAAGAAGTAGCGCAGGGAGACGGCGGTCATGAGGGCCAGCCAGATCGTGTTGACGAGGGCGATGCGCTTGAGGAGCTGAGAGGGTTCGCGGCGAAGAACGAAATCGAGAGCGCCAAAGCCGAGGGCAGCGAGCATGAAAGAGATGCTGAAGCCGGTCATGAGATTGTTCATGCTGCGCATGGAGCCCAGGAGATTGAATTTGTAGTTGGACATGAGGTCGAGGAGCTGGCGCTCGGTTTCGTTGGCGGGAACCGGAGCCTTGATGAATGAGAGTGAATGGACGAGGCCCATGAGCAGGAGCAGGATGGCTCCGGTGGTGAAGAGGCGGCGGCCGCGGCGTTCGTTGGGAGAAAGGGCTTTTGCGGCGGGAGAAGGATCGGGCATGGCGGCTCCTGATGATGCGGTGAAGTTGTAGCACAGGGCGGTTCGGGGCTGGAAGGTGAAAGTCGGCGGAGAAGAGTATAAGCGGAGTGTTCCTCGGCGACAGCGCAGAAGGATTACGTGCACAAGAAGTTTGTGGCAAGGAAATTGAAAAATCGAAGCGGCGTCGAGCGGCCGCACTCCAAAAAAACCGATACAGGGAATGCTGCAGAGAAAAGGCGCGGGACTACGTGTTAGCGTGCTGTGTCGGTCTTCGCGTGCTGGGAAAAAGTGCACAGGCTCGACAGAGTGAAGTCTGTGCTACTCCGGAACAATGGACGATGCGGTATTTGGCGTTGGCTACGGATTATGACGGGACGCTGGCGACGGACGGCGCGGCGAAGGAAGAGACCGTACGGGCGCTGGAGAGGCTGAAGGCGTCGGGGCGGAAGCTGCTGCTGGTGACGGGGCGGCATCTGCCGGATTTGCAACGGGTGTTTGCGAAGCTGGAATTGTTTGACCGGGTGGTGGCGGAGAACGGGGCTCTGCTGTATGAGCCGGCGAGCCGCGAGGAGAAAGTGCTGGCGCAGGCGCCCACGGAAGAATTTCTAGAGGAGCTGCGCCGGGCAGGCGTGAGCTTCGACGTGGGACATTGCATCGTGGCGAGCTGGACGCCGAGCGAAATTGCGATTCTGGAAGTAATCAAGAGGATGGGGCTGGATCATCAGGTGATTTTTAATAAGGGCGCCGTGATGGTCCTGCCGTCGGGAATCAACAAAGCGACCGGGTTGGCGGCGGCGCTGGAGGGACTGGGATTGTCGCCCCACAACACGGTGGCGATCGGGGACGCGGAAAACGATCACGCGTTTTTGGCGGCCTGCGAATGCGGCGTAGCGGTGGCGAACGCGCTGCCGGCGCTGCGGGAAAAGGCAGACGTGGTGACGCGCGGGGACCACGGCGCGGGAGTGGTGGAGTTGATCGAGCAGCTGCTGAAAGATGATTTGCAGGGATGGGACGAGGGGCTAGAGCGGTCTTCGATTTCGATTGGCACGGTGATGGCAGCCACGAGAACGGAAGAGGCGAAACGGGAAGCGCGGATTGTGGCGAACCGCGATGGCGTGCTGGTGGCGGGAGCTTCAGCGAGCGGAAAGTCGTCAGCGGTGGCGGGAATTCTGGAAGAGTGCGAGGAGCGCGGGTATCAATTTTGTTTGGTGGATCCGGAGGGAGATTTTGAAGGGCTGGCCGGCGCAATGATGGTGGGGAGTCCTGGCGAGCAGCCGGACGCGAAGATGGTGGGGTCTGCGCTGGAGTCCACGCAAAGTTTCATCGTGAACCTGATGGGGGTGGCGCTGCCGGAGAGGCCCGGAACGTTCGCGGCGCTGCTGCCGCGGATTTTGGAAACGCGCGCGAAAACGGGGCGACCGCACTGGCTGGTTGTGGATGAGGCGCATCACTTGTTGCCGACGACGTGGTCGCCGGCGACAAGCGCGATGCCGCAAGAGCTGGGCGGAGCGATTTTGATTACGGTGCATCCGGAGCACGTGTCGACGGCGGCGCTGGCGTTTGTGGACGTAGTGGTGGCCACGGGAAAGGCGGCGGGCGAAACGCTGGCGGAGTTTGCGCGGGCGGCGCAGGTCGGAACGCCGCGCGAGTTGCCAGCCGCGCCGGAGCCGGGGCAGGCGCTGGTGTGGTGCGGACGGCGGGACGAGACGCCGAAACTGGTGCGGACGCGCCGCGCGAAGGCGGAGCGACGGCGCCACAAGAGAAATTATGCGCAGGGCGAGCTTTCACCGGAACAGAGTTTTTATTTTCGCGGGCCGGAGGGCAAGCTGAATTTGCGGGCGCAGAATCTGATGAC
This sequence comes from Candidatus Acidiferrum sp., assembly GCA_035703315.1. Lineage (GTDB taxonomy): Bacteria > Acidobacteriota > Terriglobia > Acidiferrales > UBA7541 > Acidiferrum. Next base: position 12,648 of record DASSYL010000147.1, read on the forward strand.
GTTTTTGCAGATGGGTGAAGGCGTGGACGAGGAGACGTGGCTATATCACGCGCGGCGGGGGGATTATTCGCGATGGTTCGAAACGATGATCAAGGACGAAGAGTTGGCGGCGACGGCGCGGGAGATCGAGCGGAATGGTTCGCAGGGAGCGGAGAGTAGCCGGAAGAAATTGCGGGAGGCGGTGGAGAGCCGGTACACGGCGCCGGCCTGAGTGCGGGGAAGGGATCAGCGAGGAACCTCGGCTCGCTTTGCGGCTTTCGCAAGACCAGTTGATGGAGGGGCGCGCGGCCGCACGGCCAGGCTGTGGCTGTGCCGCGAAAGAACGAAGCTACTTTTTGACGACTTCGTCGGAGGCGATTTTGCCG
>DASSYL010000160.1:0-2809 GCA_035703315.1 Candidatus Acidiferrum sp.
AGCAGTGACGATGGCAGCAACCTGGTGCAGATCTCGAACCCCAATTATGTGAGTGGCAGTCCGCAATGGTCGCCGGACGGAAGCAGGATAGCGTTTGACTCGCTTCCCCGTGACCGCTGGGAAATATATGTCGCGGACGTGGCCGAACGGAAGCCCAGAAAACTGATCACAAATATTTCCGGCGTAATTCGACCTCACTGGTCCCGCGATGGAAAGTGGATTTATTTCACGTCCTATGCGCCTGGCAGGATGGGAGTTTATCGTTGTCCCGCCTCCGGCGGAGATGCCGTTGCACTAACCAACGATATCGATGGGGACAGGCCGCAGGAGTCCTTCGATGGGAAGACAGTATATTTTGCAAACCACGAAGACAATTCGACGCTGAAGAACGGCCCTGTCGGGGCAGCCCGGTGCGGAATCAGAAGTGGATGGATTGCCTCGCGTGAGAGACTCAAGCCTTTGGGCACCCTCGCCAGACGGTATCTATTTTGTTCCTGCCGAAGCACCCAGATCCCTCCGCTACTATGATTTCGCCAGCAAGCAAATACGCCCAATCTTTGAACTGGACAATGATTTCTACGGCGGCCTTTCGGTCTCTCCCGATGGCCAATGGATCCTCTATTCACAAGAAAGCGATGTAAACAGCGACATTATGCTCGTCGATCACTTTCGATAGCACTCCTGCATTCTCTGCAAATGAAAGGTGCGCTCTTTCACTGTCTCGGTTACCCGCGCCATCAACGTTCCCAATTTGAAGGGTTGTTCGTTTGCGCCGTCAAAGTGGAACATTTCGGCGCAGAAAGGTGCGGATTCCTGAGGTATATCTAAGCAAAGAGAACACCAAGACCTTGCCTTCGCTCACGGTCGAAAGCACACCGAGTGCTGTGTAAACCGGCATAGTTCCCCTGGCGCCTCGTTCTAACTCGGCGCTATAATCGCGCCCATGAAGACCCCTAACGGTCAGGTCCCGATTCTCTTGGCCGCGTTTTTTGTGGCTGCGGCTTGCCTGGGGCAAGCGGCGAAGGCGCAGACGGCCGCTCCGTCCGACGATGTGCAGGCGCTCGTGAAACAGGGGCAGAAGCTCAATAGCGAAGGCCAGCACGATGAGGCGCTGAAGCTGTACAAGCAAGCGCTCGAGAAGTCCCCGAACTCCTACGAAGCCCACCTGGAGTCGGGCGTAGCGCTCGACTTGAAGGGCGACTACGCTGCCGCGCGCAAATACCTCCAGAAAGCAATCGATGTGGCTCCGCCGGATCAGAAGAATCGCGCGCTGCGAGTGATGGCGTTTTCCTATGTGTTCGAGGGCAATGCGGCCGAGGCCGAAAAATACGAAAAGCAGGCATTTGACGCGCTGATGGCGAAACCGGATTTCGAGGCCGCGGCTGGAGTGGCCAATGAGCTGGCGCGCATCAAGCTCGAGTTGGGCGATATCGACAGCGCCGCGAAGTGGTACAAAACCGGCTATGACACCGCGATGCGCAAGACGGATATGAAGGACGCCGACAAGAATCTGTGGGCGTTCCGCTGGGCGCACGCCCAGGCCAGAATTGCAGCGCGTCGGGGACAGCGCGATGAAGCTCAGAAACAGGTTGCCGCGGCCAAAGCGGCACTCGAGAAGGCGAACAATCCGGACCAGGCGCCGTTCTTCCCGTATCTCACCGGATATGTAGCGTTCTATGGCGGCGACTACAAGACGGCCATCACCGAACTGGGGAAAGCGAGCCAGGAAGATCCGTTCGTTCTGATGCTGCTCGCGCAGTCCCATGAGAAGGCGGGCGATGCAGTGCGTGCGAAGGAGTATTACGGCAAGGTGATGGCCAATAACAGCCATGGTCCGACGAACGCGCTTGCCCGTCCCGTGGCGAGGAAGAAGTTAGCGGGCGCGTAGTACCCACTGCCCACCCGTCGCGCGCTCATGCGAGCCGCCCAACCTCCCAGAGAGAACCCAGGAATAAGTCCTGCCTCATCCTGCGCCGCAGAATACTTTGGTCCTAAACCGTTACTTGCCCTTTACTAACGAGCAGTAGGTCGAAGCCGTCGGCGACAGGGCCTTTTTGCCAGGCCTGCTGCAGCCGAGCGATTTTCGCAGCGATTTGCGAATTGGCATCCTGCGCAGCGTAGGCGAGGGGACGCAGGAGCAGCAGCGCGGCGACGGGGATCTAGGCGAAGCGGGATTTGCGGAGAATCACAGGTTGAACGGAGGGACGGCAGGTAGAGGGATTTTTGAGCAAAAGGCGGGGATTGCAGCGGATTCGGCTGCGCGCAGGGCGAGAACATTGCGGGCTTGTCATTTGCGGGCGGAGGGAATAGGTTGTCACGAGCAGGCGGTGACCCTTTGGGATTCGGGCCACGGTCAAGGCCGTGCGCTTAGGCGGTGCGGTGGGAGGGCGTTATGGCGCTCAGCATGAAAACCAACAAGATTGATGGGGTTGTCGTTGTGTACCTGAGCGGCGTGATTTACTTTGGCGAGGAGTCATCGGCGCTTCGCCAGCGCGTGAAGGAGTTGTTGGAGAACTCGCGCCAAATCGTGCTGGAGATGGGAGGCGTCTCGCGGATCGATAGCGGCGGACTCGGTACGCTTGTGGCTCTGTTCGCGTCGGCCAGGAAGGGCGGCGCTGAAGTCAAACTTGCCAGACTCGGCGGCCACCCGGAAGAAGTGCTGCAGATTACCAAGCTCTTTACGTTGTTTGAGATCTTCGAGACGGCGGAAGAGGCGGCGGCTTCGTTTAAGCGAGCGGCCAGGGCAACGTGAGTTGTAGATGCCAGTTCGAGGGCGGGGGACTAGAGAGTGGCAACTCCTAACCTGATG
>DASSYL010000270.1:0-2798 GCA_035703315.1 Candidatus Acidiferrum sp.
AACTTTCCCAGTGTCGACGCCATCAGCGAATTCAAAGTGCTGAGGAGTCAGTATGACGCGGAGTTCGGGCGTGCCGGCGGCGGCATCGTGAACGTGGCCACCAAGTCGGGAGCAAGCGGCTTCCACGGCGACGCCTATGAATTCTTCCGCAACGACGTGCTGGCGGGCAATAATTTCTTCAACAACGCGTCGGGAGTGAAGCGGCCGCCGCTGCGCTACAACGATTTCGGCTACACCCTTGGCGGCCCGATCGTGAAACAGCACACTTTTTTCTTCTTCTCGGAAGAATTCCGGCGTGTGATCACGTACTCGACATTCAGTGCGAGCGTGCCGACGCCGACGATGTTGACCGGCAACTTCCAGAACAACGTCTGCGTCAGTTTCGATCCACAAACTCTTAAGTGCACGGCTCGTTCGAATACGATTACGAACGTTAGTCCTGCCGCCGCCGCGTATGTTAATGATCTGTACTCGCAATTCGGATCTCCCAACAATACCGCCAGCAGCATTTTTTCGTTGGTAACAGCGCAGCGCAATATTTTCAACGGACGCCAGGAAATGGTGCGCATTGACCACACCTTCAATTCGAAGTTCTCGATTTTTGGTCGCTACGAACACGACTCGATTCCTACGGTGGAACCCGGCGGCCTGTTTACCGGAGCTGTGCTTCCGGGCGTAGCCACTACCAACACCAATTCGCCAGGCTGGCAGGCAATGGGCCACTATACCTACACCATCACTCCAACCTTGCTGAATGACGGTGGGTATGGCTTCAACTACAGCGCCATCACTAGCGATCCGGTGGGCCTGGATCTGAAATCGCAGTCGCCCGACGTGGCGAACGCGATCACGCTCCCCTTTGAATCCACCCTGGATCGCATACCTGCAGTTTTGATCAGCGGACTCTCAACGATTACAGGCTTTGGTTCCTACCGAGACTACAATCGCGACCACAACGTGTTTGATAATGTGACGTGGATCAAGGGTCAGCACGCGTTCAAGTTCGGTGTCAGCTACCATCACTACCAAAAACGGGAGAACGCTGGCGGCAACAATGTTGGCCAGTTCAGTTTCCCGACCACCGGGGCACCCGCGACGACTTCAAATGATTGCCCGACGCACTCCGCATCAATTTGCGGCACCGAGCAAGCCTGGGCGAACTTCCTGCTCGGCAATTTCGGCAGCTTTTCGCAGTTGTCACAGGACGCAGTTGCGGATATCCGTGCGCATCAGTGGGAAGCTTATGCTCAGGATGAATACCGCTTGAGCAAACGGGTGACGCTTACGCTCGGTTTGCGGTATTCGTGGTTCGGGCAGCCGTACTCTGGCAACAACCAGTTGAACAACTTCGTCCCGCAGTTGTGGGATCCGACGAAAGCACCGACGATCAGTTCAAAGGGGACATTGTGCCTGGTGACGGCATGTCCCGACGGTGGAACCCCTAATCCGAGCTACGATCCGCTCAATGGTTTCATCGTGGCAGGCCAAAATTCTCCGTATGGCGACCACATCAGCAACAACGACAACAAGAATTTCGCCCCGCGCTTAGGTGTGGCGTGGGATCCATTTGGGGATGGGAAGATGGCGATTCGTGCGGGATACGGAGTGTTTTTTGATTCGACGCTGTTCGGCACCTACGAACAGAACGTCTTTAACGACCCTCCGTTCACGACTTCCGTTTCCATTGCGCAAGCGCCGTTCACTAACCCATCCGGCGGGAATCTGAACATTTCGGCCAACCCACCGGCGTTTGGCGGATCGGGAAGCGCCGCTTTCATTTCTGCGCCATGGCATAACCCGTACACCCAGCAGTGGAGCCTAGACGTGCAGCGGCAGCTCAGCAAGACGATGCTATGGGACATCGGCTACTACGGAAACAACGCGCAGCATTTGCTGGGGGTGGTTGATATCAACCAGGTGCAACCAGGTGTTGGCGTGGCTAACGGCCTCGACCCGACCAAATTCACCAGCTCAGCTGGAGAACTTCCCTTGAACCAATTCCGGCCATATCTCGGATACGGAGCGATCAGCGGAATCCAGAACCGGTTCAGTTCGAACTATCATTCGCTGCAGACACAATTCCAGAAACGGTGGGGAGCGAATTCGCTCTTCGTTTTCAACTACACCTGGTCGCACAACTTGACGGACAATCCAAGCGACCGCTCCAATGCGCCACAGAACACTTACGACATCGCGGCGGAGTACGGGCCGTCTTCGCTGGATCGCCGGCACAACATCACTGCAAGCTACGTTTACGACTTGCCGTGGTTCAAGGCGCAGCACGGCTTCACAGGACACGCTCTGGGAGGATGGGAAGTTTCCGGGCTGGTTTACTACTACACAGGGACGCCCCTGACGGTGACTACATCGAACACCGATCCCGGCGGCCTGGGGCTATTGGGGGCGAGCGCATCGAGCGCGCGCCCCGACATGATCAGCAATCCGAACGACGGCGCACAACACACGGTGGCGTCGTACTTCAACACGGCAGCCTTTGTGGCGACACCGCTTGACGCCGATCGCCCCGGCAACGCTGGCCGCGGCGTCGTGACAGGGCCAAGCTTCCAGCGTTGGGATTTCTCTCTTTTCAAAAACACCAAACTGCGCGGCGAAAACATGTACCTGCAATTCCGCGCGGAGACGTTTAACCTGTTCAACCACACGAATTTTTCCACGGTCACCACCAGCTTCATTTCGGCCAGTTTCGGCAAGGTCACAGCCGCTAATGATGCGCGCATCATGCAGCTGGGGCTGAAGTTGTATTTCTGATAAGGCGTTGTATACACCCCAAAGCCGTA
>DASSYL010000386.1:0-15642 GCA_035703315.1 Candidatus Acidiferrum sp.
AGAACGGCGGAATGTGGAATAGGGAGAGCATCGAGGCGCAGTGGGCGGGATGGACAGAGCGCGTAGAACGCGTGATGGCGGTGGTGCGTCCTTACCGGCGACGCATTGCGTTGTTTCTGGCTGTGGTCGGCCCGGGTTTGATCGTATCGAATGTGGACAACGATGCGGGCGGGATCTATACGTATGCGCAGTCGGGAGCGAAGTACGGCAATACCGTGCTGTGGTCTCTGATTCCGATGACCATCGCGTTGTACGTGTCGCTCGAAATGTGTTCGCGGATGGGCGCGGTAACCGGCAAAGGGTTGTCGGATTTGATTCGCGAAGAGTTCGGCTTCCGGGTGACGTTTGTGCTGATGGCTATGGTGCTGGTGGTGAATCTCGGGAACGTCATGGCAGAATTCACAGGCGTTTTCTGGGCCAGCGAGGTTTTCGGGATCAGCCGATTTATTTCCGTGCCGCTTGCGGGGCTACTAGTGTGGGCGCTGGTGGTGGCGGGCACGGCAAAGGCGGTGGAGCGAATTTTTCTGACGGTGTGCGTGGTGTATTTTTCGTACGTAATTTCGGCGATTCTGGCCAAGCCGGAATGGTTGATCTCGCTGTTGCACCTGCTTCCGCCGCAGTTGATGCATTACATTCCGACGGTGCGGCCATGGGTTCAAGTGCCGCCGTTTAATGCCAGTTACATGGTCATCCTGGCGGGTCTAGTGGGAACCACCATTGCGCCCTGGCAACATTTCTACCTGCAGGCTGCGGTGGTGGAAAAGCGCGTGGGGCCGAGGCAGTACGCCGCAACCCGCAATGACGTGCTGGTCGGCAGCATCAGCTGCATGATCATCGTCTTTTTCATCATTGTTTGCACGTCTTCGACGCTTTATACCAGTGGGGTGCACGAGATTGATAATGCCGGGACGGCCGCGCTTGCACTGAAACCGCTGGCCGGCAAATGGGCCACCGCGCTGTTTGCGCTGGGCCTGTTGAACGCGTCGCTATTTGCCGCGTCCATCCTTCCTCTGTCGACCTCGTATGTAGTGTGCGAGGCTTTGGGATTCGAATCGGGGATCGACCGGAAGTTCGGCGAAGCCAAGATTTTTTACGCGCTTTACACGGCGTTGATTGCGCTGGGCGTAGTGTTCGTGCTGTTTTTGGGACGATTTGCGCAGACCATTTTGCTCTGGTCGCAGGTGCTAAACGGATTCTTGCTGCCAGTGGTGATGATCTTCGTGTTGATCCTGGTGAACCGGCGTGACCTGATGGGCGACAAGACGAATCCCAGGGGCTTCAATTGGGTGGCGTGGATTTGTACAGTAGCCATGATCGTTTTGACCGTGATTGTGGCCTACGCATCGATCCGCGAACTGTTCGGACACGCTTCGGCTTGAGCGGTTGCCGTTTCCCCAGAGCGGCGCAGTGCCTTCCGCGAAACATACCGGATAACCCCGTTGCGGCACCTGCAAAAGGCGTGTTAACTTTGTGGCATAAAGGAGCGAGCGACTCTTACGCCTGTGACTGACCCGAAATCCACCAAGACACTGCATGTCGCCGCCTCACACCCGCTCGGGACGGTTACCGCGGAGGAAGCATTCCTGCTGGAAAAACTGAATTTGAGCCGTTTGCCGCGGCACGTGGCCGTGATCATGGACGGCAACGGTCGATGGGCGCAACGGCGGCACTTGCCGCGCATCGCGGGGCATCGCAAAGGCACGGAAACGGCGCGGACCACCATCGAAACGTGCGCGCGGTTGAAAATTGAAGCGCTGACGCTTTATGCCTTTTCGGTGGAGAACTGGCGGCGTCCCAAGACGGAGATTGATTTTCTGATGCAGCTGCTGCGGGAATACATCCGGCAGGAGATGCCGCTGATTCAGCGAAACGAGATTCGCATGCGGTTTCTGGGCCGCGCCGACGAGTTGCCGGAAGAAGTGCGGCGAGACACGCGTGAGGCGACCGAGGCTACGGCGGGGAATTCCGGAATGGTGCTGTGCATCGCGTTGAACTATGGCGGACGCGCCGAGATTCTGGACGCAGCGAACGCATTGCTAGCCGGAAGGCGAGCGGCTGGCAGCCGAGAGAAGCTAACCGAGGCGGAAATCGAGCGGCATCTTTACACCAGCGGCCTGCCGGATCCCGACTTGCTGATTCGCAGCAGCGGGGAGATGCGTGTCAGCAATTTTCTTTTGTGGCAGATCGCCTACGCGGAAATTTTCGTGACGGAAACGCTGTGGCCGGACTTTAATCGTGCACGGCTGCTGGAATCCTTTGTGGAGTTTCAAAAACGCGATCGCCGCTATGGCGGCATCGGCGACAGCGACGAAGGTGAACGCATCGCTTCGGAAATTGGCGCGAAGTAAGTTCGGGCGGCCCGCGGCGGCGTCGGCTGCGAATTTTTTCTCTTCCTGACGACTCTCCCGTTATCATACAAAGTCATTTAATCCAGCCTGGGTGCAGGGGACGGACTCTCGATGACTTGGAAACGTGTGGCGACCGCGCTGGTGTTGATTCCCGCAGTCGTTGGGTTGGTGCTGGTAGCGCCTACGGCTTGGGTTGCGATCGCCACGGCCGGCGTGATGCTGCTGGCCTTGTTTGAGTTTTTCGCGCTCGGCGATGCGATTGGGCATCGCGCATACAAATTCTGGACGGCGGCGTGCGCGTGCCTGCTGGTTTTTGCGCAATATCTGGCGGCGATGGAATATGCGCACTCGCTTGGCAATGGATTGACGCTTCATAGGACGATCGGACGGTTCGCAATTCCCGGCCCGACCGTGGAGGACGTTCTATTTGTTTTTCTGATGGGAGTGGCCGTCCTGACGCTAGCGACGAAGCGCCCGCTGGTGGAGGCGCTTCCGGCGGCGGGAATCAGTTCGAGCGCGCTGCTGATGGTGGCACTGCCGCTGACGTATTCGATTCGGCTGCACGGGGTTTCACTGGCGGGCAAATGGCTGCTGCTTTTTGCGCTGGTGATTACGTGGATCGGAGATACAGCGGCATATTTTGTCGGGCGAGCGGTCGGGCGGCACTCGTTTGCACCGCATTTGAGTCCCAAGAAAACGTGGGAAGGCTCGGTGGCCAGCTTCGCCGGGTCGTTGGTAGTAGCGTGGGCGCTGGCGTATTGGGGCAGAGTGAATATTGCGACGGTGCACGTGCTAGGAATGGCGGCGGTAGGAAATGTGGCCGGGCAGATGGGCGACTTGCTGGAGTCGGCTTACAAGCGCAGCGCTGGAGTGAAAGACTCGGGCGCGCTATTGCCGGGGCACGGCGGAATACTCGATCGCATTGATGCGCTAATTCTGACCTTTCCGGTTGTCTGGTATTATTGGTTGTGGATTTACTCGGCGCGCGTGTAAGCCGCATTGAAGCAGTTCGTTTCGCTCCAGGCCGCACAAAATACGGACTTTAATTAGGAAAGGGACTTTTCGTTCCGTGAAGCAGCTTGCCATTTTGGGTTCGACCGGATCAATTGGACGGCAGACGCTGGCCGTGGTGGACGTACTCAACGGGCGATTCGGTGTGGTGGCGCTGGCCGCAGGCAATAATCTGGACGAACTGGTTCAACAGATCGAGCGGTATAGGCCTGAGCTGGTTTCCGTTGCCGACGGGCAAAAGGCGGACGAGCTGGCGCTACGTTTGCGCGAAAAGGGAACTGCGCCATTGCCGGCGATTCATCATGGGCGAGAGGGAATGCTTGCCGTCGGGACACACAGCTCTGCCGACATTGTGGTTTCTGCCGCGGTGGGTGTGGTCGGACTGGAAGCCACCCACGAAGCGGTGAAGCTCGGCAAAGTGGTCGCCTTGTCGAACAAGGAAGTGCTGGTGGCAGCGGGCGAAATTATGATCGCGGCGGCGCACAAAGCTGGCAAAGAACTTTTGCCGGTGGACAGCGAGCACAACGCGGTGCACCAGTGCTTGCGTGGCGGAAGGCCTGGTGAAGTGCGCAAGCTGGTGCTGACGGCATCGGGCGGGCCCTTCCGCAAAACGCCAATCCATAAATTAGCAGAAGTGACAGTCGAGCAGGCGCTGGCCCATCCCAACTGGAAAATGGGCAACCGGATTACCGTGGATTCGGCCACCATGATGAACAAGGGTTTCGAGGTGATTGAAGCGCGGTGGCTGTTTGACATGAAGCCGGCGCAAGTGGACGTGGTCATCCATCCGCAGTCGACGGTTCACTCGATGGTGGAGTTTGTGGATGGTTCCGTTCTCGCACAACTGGGCGCAACCGACATGCGCATGCCCATCCAATATGCGTTAACCTATCCAGAGAGGGTCGCATCCAACCAGGTAGACCTGGACTGGGCCAAACTGAAACGTTTGGACTTTGAGAAGGTTTCCGCGCGGCGGTATCCCTGCCTGCGTTTAGCCCGCGAAGCGATGAAAAAGGGAGGCGCCTGGCCCTGCGCGTTGAACGCAGCCGATGAAGTTGCGGTTGCCGCGTTCCTGGAGCGGCGGATTTCGTTTTTGGCGATTGCGGAAGTTGTGGAGAGCGTACTGGCGCGCACTCCGCGAGTGAAGATCGAGAAGATGGACGATGTGCTCGCCGCGGATGCGGAAGCGCGTCGGATAGCGAGAGAGGAAGTCAATCGCCTGGCTAGCAAAGCCCTGGCGGTTTCATAAATCAACTCAGGTCGAGAGGTTGCCCGAAATGGCCTTGGATATTTTGATTGGCGTCGCCCTGGTGCTGGGCGTCATCATCCTCATCCACGAATGGGGACACTTCATCATGGCGCGGCTGTTCAAAGTGCGCGTGGATGTGTTTTCCATTGGTTTTGGTCCACGGCTGTTCGGCTGGAAAAAGGGCGACACCGATTATCGAGTGAGCGTGCTGCCGCTGGGAGGCTATGTCCGGATGGCGGGACAGGATCCGTCGGAAGTGGATTCGGGCAGCCAGACTCCTACGGGTGCTTCCGATGAGCTGATGAGCAAGCCGCGCTGGCAGCGAGCGCTGATTGCATTTGGCGGGCCCGGCGTAAATTTTGTGTTTCCCATTTTGTTGCTGACCGCGTTCTACGCGCTGGTCGGGATTCCGCATTCGGTGGTATTGCGGCAACCGATTCAGGTCAGCGCGTTTTCGGCCAGCTCCGCGCAGCCGAGTCCTCTGCAAGTCGGCGATCGCGTGATCGAAGTAAACGATCTGAAAAATCCCACTTGGGAAAGCGCCCTCGATTATCTGGATCGCGTGCCGGTGGGTTCGACATTGACGCTGAAGGTAGTGGGCAAGGACGGCGAACAGCGGACCGTGCAAACAGCGCTGAAGGATGCAGGTTCGTTTGACCAGGTCTTTGGATTCATCCCGTTTGGCCCGGTTATCGACGATGTCAGCCGGAGGTCGCCCGCAAAGCGTGCTGGCTTGAAAGCCGACGATCGCGTGCTGGAAGCCAACGGCAAGCCGGTGACCTATTGGGGCCAATTTGTGGATGCGATCCATGGGTCCAAGGGGCAGCCGGTTTCGCTCAAGGTTTTGCGCAAAGGCCAAACGGTGGCCATCACGGTTACGCCACAGCAGGGATTGTCTGACAGCAAAGATCCTACGTGGCAAATTGGTGTTGCGAACCAGAACGAGTTGGTCTATGACCGCACTTCGCTCGGAGTTGCGACGAGCTACGCGTTTCGCAAGACGGGTGATTTTTTTGTGCAGACCGTAAGCGTGGTGGGCAAGCTGTTCAGCGGCCGCGCTTCGGTGAAGCAGCTGCAAAGCGTGGTGGGCATCGCGCAGATTTCCGGTGATGCAGTGCGCAAGGGACCGCCGCAAGTGGTTTTCCTGATGGCGTTCATCAGCGTCAACCTGGGCATCCTGAATCTGCTGCCGATTCCAATTCTCGACGGCGGCATGATCCTGATGCTAGCGATTGAAGGATTATTGCGCCGCGATTTGAGCCTCGCGGTGAAAGAGCGCTTCGTTCAAGTGGGCTTCGTCTTCCTTTTGTTGCTCTTCGCGTACGTCATGTACAATGACGTTGTTGGATAGACTGAATCGCGGATTCTGACGTTTACGCCGCGTTTTGCTGCAGCAAGTTGAGGGATTTCATGGCAGCCACGCCAGCGCATCGCGCCTCAACCGGCGAGCGCATCAATACTTCGGAAACCACCGGGCATCTGACTAAAACGCTCAGTGAGCGCGGCATTCGGCTTACGCGGCAGCGCCGGGTCATTCTGCGGGTAATGGACGAAGCGGAGCAGCACCTGGATGTGGACCAGATTTTCGAGCGCGCCAAAAGGATTGATTCCGGCGTACACCTGGTCACGGTTTACCGCACCATTGAACTCCTGAAAAAACAGGGGCTAATTGACGAGCTGGATCTGCTGCACCTGCGAGGCGATCGTCACTACTACGAAACGCACGGGCCGCGCGATCACATCCATGTGGCGTGCCTGAAGTGCGGCAAGGTGCGGGAGTTTGAAAGCCGCCTCTACGAACAACTGAAATCACAGATCGAGAAGGACTTCGGGATGAAGGTTACCATTTCGCGCACCGAAGTCGGCGGCTATTGCGCCGAATGCCTCGCCAACGGCGCTTCGTAGGCGCCCTTCCTGACAGAATCCAGGCGGAAACTTTGTAGCTGGCCGCGGTGTCTAAGCGGCTATGGAACTGACACTGGCAATGCCGCGACAGCGGACAACCGCCCCGATCCTGGTCGTGTCGATCATTTTAGGACTGCTGCTTTCACCGCTGCTTGAACGAGCGCTCGAATCGTGGATGCCCATGAACACCACGGGCGCCCAGCCGCAAAGCAACAGGGACAGTAATCGCTCGACTTGGGACCAGCGGGCGACGTGGAATTAGGCCAACGTTAGTTGGAAAGCCGCAGAACGCGGAACTTGCGCAGGATTGTGAAGAAGCGGTTGGCAGCGCGGATATCGCGGGCAATCTGCGCGCGGAGTTCCTCGGGGCCGGAGAATTTTCGCTCGGCGCGCAGGCGCTTCCAGAAGCGCAGCTCGATTCGCTTGGGCGCGATCTTGCCACTAAAATCCAACAAATGAGTTTCTACCGTTAGGGCTGCTCCGTTGAAAGTCGGACGCATGCCAATGTTTGTTACCGAGCGGCGGCTCTTGGTTTCGCCTTCCAGCAACGTGCGGGTGATATAGACGCCGGGGGCGGGCAGCAATTCCTGTTCAGGTTTCAGATTTAAAGTCGGAAACGTGAATTTGCGGCCGGTGCCGGTGCCGCTGACGATTTCTCCAGTCAGCACGTAGGGACGGCCGAGCAATCGCCCGGCTTGCGCGACCTCGCCGGCGGCAATCTCGCGGCGAATGATGGTGCTGGAGACTACTTCGCCGTGCGCCGAAACTGGTGCAATTGCGATGACTTCAAAGCGGTTGGCGCGGCCTAGTTCGCGCAGCAACGTTGAATCACCCGCCTGTTTGTGCCCGAAGCGAAAATTTTCTCCCACCAATACTGCGCGGACTTGTAATTCGCGGACGAGAATACGTTCCACGAATTCGTGCGGGGTCAGTTTGGAAAGTTCGATGGTGAAGGGAAGTACGACGGCGGACTCCACTTCTCCTGCGCGAAACCATTCGAGACGCTGCTCGGGGGTCGAAATTCTTTTTGGTGCGCTTTCCGGGCGCAGGACTTTCAGCGGAGACGGTTCGAAGGTTAGAGCCGTGGCTACCGCTCCGGTCTTCGCCGCAAGCTCTACTGCCTGTTTCAGAATGGCTTGATGGCCGAGGTGAATTCCATCGAAGTTGCCGATGGCCAGCACACTGCCGCGGCTGCTCGGGCCGTAGTATTCGCGCCATTTCTCGGCGGACTCGAAAACAGCGAGGCCGGCGAAACGTGAATTCGCAAGTTGCCTTGTGGCAGAAGTGTGCGCGGAAACTTCGGTTGCGATTTCGAGTTCTAAGCCGTCGTAAGCCAGCTGAATGTTCGCATGACCCAGACGGCGCAAGCGTTCGTTGGTTTCAGCATGGCCGAGGTCGTGGGCGATGTGGGTGAACCAAGCGCGCTTCGGTTTAAGATTAGCCACCACTGCTAGAGCTTGCTCCACGGTCTGGTGCATGGGATGCGGCGTATCGCGCAGCGCGTCTAGGACCAATTCATCGAGGTCCTGCAACAAGGCCATCGAGGATTTGGGCACGGCGTTAAAGTCGGTCAGGTATGCGCCTTTGCCGAAACGAAAGCCCAGCACTTGCATGTCGCCGTGCTCCAGCGGAATGGGCGTGATCTTTACTCCCAGCAATTCAAAGGGGCCGATAATTTCTCTGAGCAGGACGCTTGGCACGCTACTGACTTTGGGCTTGCCATCGAAAGCATACGAAAACGCGCGACGGACGATGTCGAACGTCTGAGCGTTGGCGTACACCGGCATCGGGCGTTTCTGGCCGATGCTCAGCGGACGCAGATCGTCGAAGCCCATCACATGGTCGGCATGCCCGTGGGTGAGCAAAACCGCTTCTACGCGCTGGATGCCTGCCCGCAAAGCTTGCGACCGAAAATCGGGAGTTGTGTCGATCAGAACGTTTTGCCCATTTCGTGAAAGCAGAATTGAAGTGCGCATACGGTTGTCGCGCGGATCGCTCGAAGTGCAAACCGCGCAGCGACACCCAATGGTCGGAACTCCCATAGAGGTGCCAGAGCCGAGAATAGTCAGTTGCAGCGGAGTGGCGGACATGAGTGAAAGAAGTTCAAAGCCGGGCTTGCTGATACAGCGTGACGCGAGTTAGCGTGCTTTGGCTTTGCCGGTTTGCGCAGCCGCCTGCGCCGCCAGCGCCTGGTTGATCTCCAGATAGGTCAATTTCAATTTGCCATTCAAATCGAGCAGCAAGTTGTCTTCTTCCGGAGCCAGGTTGCCTTTGGTTTTTTCATGTAGCGCGTCGAGCATGTCGATCAGCTCGCGCGCGGCGTCCGGATCAATCACGGGCTGTCCGGTGCGCGGATCGGCATAGCCGCCAAGCACCATGGCTGCATTGCTGCCGAGCATACGGATCAAATTTTCAAAGGCGGGTGAACGCTTGGGCGAATCCGCGGCGGGCGGCGTCTTTGCTTCCGCGGAGCCAGCGGGAGCCGGCGACGGGGGCGCAGCGGCTTCTTTCTTGGCCTCCTGGCGCGCTTCGCGCTCTTGCTCCTCTACGATTTCCTGGCGCAATTCGCCATCGTTGGTAAACGGCCGGCGATCAATTACGCGGAACGACTCTTCTGGTTTCTGCTCAGGCACGGTGCGACCTCTATTCGTATTTTTTACAAGTTTAGCACGGGTAGGCGAGAAAGCTGTTTCCGAGCCCGCCGCTCTCAACTTGATAAAATAGGGTGCGCTGATTAGAGTGTTGAGTTTCGATTCAGCGAAAACAAGCAGCCGGGACCAATGGCCAAAGCGAAAAAGCAGACAAAAACCAAAAAGAAGTCGATAAGGAAAGGAATACGCGGCAAAGAATCGGCCGGAGCGTGGTTTGAGCGCCTGGTCGAATTGCAGGCGCAATTGCGCGCGCCCAAGGGTTGTCCTTGGGACATCGAGCAGACGCATCTTTCGCTACGCACCTATTTGATCGAAGAGGCCTACGAGGTCCTGGAAGCACTGGAGAGTGGCGACGACAGCAAATTCGCCGAAGAGTTGGGCGATTTGCTGCTGCAGGTAGTTTTTCACGCGCAGATTGCCGCCGAGGAGGGACGATTCACCGCGGCGGACGTGGTGCGCGAAATTCACCAGAAAATGGTGCGGCGGCATCCGCATGTTTTCGGCGAGAAGAGCGCCCGCGACGCAGCCGAAGTCCTGAAGAATTGGGAACAGATCAAGGCGGAAGAACGCCGCGCGAAGGCTGGGGAGAAGGGAAGCGGAAAAGATCCGGCGGAGAAGGAACCCGCCTCGCTTCTTGATGGCATACCGCATACGCTGCCGGCGGTGATGCAGGGATTTCAATTGACGCGGCGGGCATCGCGCATCGGGTTTGACTGGGACAACGTGGAGGGGGTAATCGAGAAGTTGCATGAAGAGCTGGGCGAACTGGGCAAGGCGCGAGATGCACGGTCGGCGCAGCAGGTGGAAGAAGAGATTGGCGACGTTCTGTTTGCAGCGGTGAACCTGGCGCGGTTCCTGAAAGTAGATCCGGAGATTGCGCTGAAGCGCACCAACACCAAGTTTTCTTCGCGGTTTCGCGAAATGGAGCGGCTCGCGGCGAGATCGGAGCGCAAGCTCGCGGACGTGCCTCGCGAAGAATTGGAGACGCTCTGGGACCAGGCCAAGGGTTCTGAGAAGGCCAATGCGCGGCCTTCTGGAGCGCGAAAAACGGCGGGTAAGGGATGAGCGGTAGCATCGTGGTACGAGCTTGCGAGGGATTCGAGGAATTTCGCGCCTGCGTCGCGCTACAAAAAGAGATATGGAGCGAGGCAGACCTGGAAATTGTGCCGGACACGATTTTCGTGGTAGCTGCCCATACAGGAGGCCAGACGCTAGGCGCGTTTGACGGCGACCGCTTGATTGGGTTCACGCTGTCCATGCCCGGGCTACGCAATGGCGCGCCGTATCTCCATTCGCACATGACCGGCGTTCTCAAGGAGTATCGGGATCGCGGTGCTGGACGCATGCTAAAGCTGTTCCAGCGCGACGAAGCGCTGAGCCGCGATATTCGCTTGATCGAGTGGACCTTTGATCCGCTGGAGATGCGCAATGCCCACTTCAATTTGAACCGGCTTGGCGCCATCGCACGCCGCTACGAACCGAACCTCTACGGCATCACCAGCAGCCCGCTCCATCGCGGGCTAGCCACCGATCGCCTGGTCGCCGAGTGGTTCCTGGATTCGCCGCGCGTCCTGGCTGCGCTCAACGGCGAGCTGCCGAATCCGGAGTTTGCGGAAAGGATTGAGATTCCGGCCTTGCTCGAAGAATGGAAGGCGAGCGACCTGCCGCAAGTACAAGCATTGCAAGGCAAGATTCGCGGACAGTTCACGGAGGGCTTTGCCAAGTGCTACGCGGCCATTGGCGTCACAAGGACCGCGCAAGGAAGCGCGTATCAATTGGCGCCCTGGAGCGAGTTCTAGCGAGCCGGTGTCCATGCGCATTGAGCAAATCTCACTTCGTGAATTGCATATGAGACTGGTCGCGCCGTTCGCGACCAGCATGGAGACGACCGCTGTTCGTCGAGTGCTGTTGGTGGAGGTCTTAGTCGATGGGGTTACCGGTTGGGGCGAATGTGTTGCAGGCGAGACGCCGTCTTACAGTCCAGAAACCACGGAAACCGCGTGGCACGTTCTGCGCAGCCATTTGTGGCCGACGCTGAAGGGGAAGCAGTTTGCCACGGCGGCTGAGGTTTGGGATCTCCTGTCTTGGGTGCGCGGCCACAACATGGCTAAAGGAGCACTTGAAGCTGCCATCTGGGACGCCGAGGCCAAACAAAAAAAGCTGCCGCTGGCCAAGTGGCTAGGCGGCGACCGCGACGAGATCGCCAGCGGCGTTTCGATCGGTATTAAAGCATCACTTGAAGAGCTGGCGCGCACAGTTGAAGTGGAGCTTGAAGCCGGCTATCAGCGCATCAAGATAAAAATCAAGCCGGGCCATGACATGGAGCCAGTTGGTTTGTTGCGAGAAAAGTTTCCAACCATCAAGCTCATGGTGGACGCAAACTCCGCTTACACATCCGCCGACGCACCGCTACTGAGAAAGCTGGATGAGTTCTACCTAATGATGATCGAGCAGCCGCTCGGATGGGACGATCTCTACTCACACGTGGAGCTGCAAAGGGAACTGCAGACGCCGATCTGTCTGGACGAGTGCATCCACGCTGAGGAGCAAGCTGCTGCGGCGATTCGGCTTGGCGCGTGCCGCATCATCAATATTAAGCTCGGGCGAGTCGGCGGGTACACGCAAGCGCGCCACATCCACGACTTGTGCCAAACCCATGGCGTTCCGGTTTGGTGCGGCGGCATGCTGGAGTCCGGCATCGGCCGTGCGCACAACATTGCGTTGTCGACGTTGCCGAACTTCACGCTGCCCGGCGACATCACGGCGAGCGGGCGCTATTGGAGCGAAGACATTATCGAGCCCGAAGTGACGGTCTCGAAGCAGGGCACGATCCTCGTTCCGACCGGGCCGGGCATCGGTTTTCAGCCGCGGCTCGATTTGATTGACCGGCTGACCGTACGGCGCGAGCGACTCAGCTAGGCGAGACGCCGTCCAGGAAAGCTCCCACGCAAAAAATGCCAGTAGCTTTCAGGGAGTGGTGTCACTAGAATCTGCACCGCTCGCGCGGCATTGCCATCCCATTGCGGAGAATCCATCATGTCCCTGACAAAAAAAGCAATCGCCGAATTTTTCGGTACGTTCTGGCTGGTATTCGGTGGGTGCGGTTCTGCAGTTCTGGCTGCCGCGTTCCCCAATCTCGGCATCGGATTTGTTGGCGTTGCGCTGGCGTTCGGTTTGACTGTACTGACCATGGCCTACGCTATCGGGCACGTCTCCGGTTGCCATCTCAGTCCTGCAGTATCCTTCGGCTTGCTTGCGGGGAAGCGCTTTGGCGCCGGCGATTTGTTTGCCTATCTGATTGCGCAAGTGTTGGGCGGCCTTGCGGGCGCGGGCGTGCTGTACCTGATCGCGCGCGGCAAGGAAGGCTTCGATCTGAGCGGAGGATTCGCGTCGAACGGATTCGGCACGCATTCGCCGGGCGGCTATTCGCTGGCCGCGTGCTTTATTGCGGAAGTGGTGCTGACGTTTGCGTTTCTGTGGATCATCAGGGGCGCGACGGACAAACGAGCGCCGTCGGGTTTTGCGCCGATCGCGATCGGCTTGGGATTGACGCTGATCCACCTGATCGACATTCCCGTGACCAACCTTTCCGTGAATCCGGCGCGCAGTACCGGCCCGGCGATTTTTGTAGGCGGCTGGGCGTTGCAACAGTTGTGGCTGTTCTGGGTAGCGCCGATCCTCGGCGGACTCCTTGGCGGTGGCGCCTACCGTGCGTTGATGGAAGAATAGAAACCTGCAACGAAGTGCAACAAGAAGTAAGCGCGGCGAGTGAGCCGCGGGAGGGATGGCGAGTGCCTGGAGACTTGGCAGTCAAAATGGCTAAGCCGTTGCGCGAGGGCGGAGCGACGGCACGCATCGCCGTGATTCCCGGCGATGGCATCGGAAAAGAAGTAACACCGGAAGCGATCAAGGCGATTCGTTCTGTTCTTGATGCCTCAACGTCGTCGGCGCGCCGACAAATTGAATTCGTCGTATTCGACTGGGGTGCGGATAAATTTTTGCGCGAAGGTGTGACGCTTCCGGATGGTGCGGTCGAAATGCTGGCGAATGAATTCGACGCCATCCTCTTCGGTGCGCTGGGCGATCCTCGCGTGCCTTCCAACCAACACGCTGCTGACATACTGCTCGGCCTGCGCTTCCAGCTCGACCTCTACGTGAATGCGCGGCCGGTAGAGCTCTTTCACGACCGGCTGACACCACTTCGCGAACGCTCCACACACGACGTAAAGTTCATGGTGTTCCGCGAGAACACCGAAGGGCTGTATGTCGGCGTTGGCGGCTTCTTCAAAAAGGGGACGGCTGACGAAGTCGCCGTCCAGGAGGACGTCAACTCCCGCAAAGGTGTCGAACGCATCATCCGCTACGCGTTTGAGTACACTCGGGAGAACCAATTGAAGCGCTTGTGTATGAGCGACAAGTCCAACGCCATGACCTTTGCCCACGACCTGTGGCAGCGGGTCTTTAAGCAGGTGCGTCAGGAGTACGCGGACATCGAGTCACGCCACCTATATATTGACACGCTGGCGATGGAGGTTGTCCGCGATCCCCGGCAGTTCGATGTCATCGTAACTTGCAATCTTTTTGGCGACATCATCAGCGACCTCGGGGCTCAACTCGCCGGCGGACTGGGGCTGGCGCCCTCGGGAAACATCCATCCGGGCCGCACCTCGCTCTTCGAGCCCGTTCACGGCTCCGCGCCGAATATCGCGGGCAAGGGCATCGCGAATCCGCTTGGTTCCATTCTCTCGGCCGGGATGATGCTGGACTTTCTCGGTTGGAAGAACGAAGGCGGCAAGCTCAAGCAAGCTGTGCGCGACGCTCTGAAAGAGAACGTCGTGACGCCAGAGCTGGGCGGATCTAAAGCAACGGTTGAAGTTGGGGAGTGGATTACTGAGCGCGTCTGCCGGTGAATCGGAAAGCCGGTTTCAAGTAAAACATTAATATCTGAAATTCGCCGCGGCCAGTGTGCCTGGCCAAGGAGCGTATCTTAAAGTAATGCTTCACTTGCGTTTGACTGCAAGCGCGATCACGAGCCCGATCACGAAGCCACCGATGTGCGCCCAAACCGCAACGCCGCCGGTGACGTTGGCCGCAGTGCCTATCGTGCTCAACCCCATCAGGAACTGCATCGCAAACCAAACCCCCAGCACGACGACCGCGGGAACGCGAACGACAAAGATAAAAATGAGAGTCAAAATGCGATTGCGTGGCTCGAGGACGATGTACGCACCAAGAACTCCGGAGATGGCTCCGCTGGCACCGACTGCCGGCAAGTGCGAATGCAAGTTGAAGGCTGCGTGGATCAGGCCGGAGCCGATGCCACAGACGAAGTAGAAGAGCAGATATCCCAAGTGTCCGAACTCCGCCTCCACGTTGTCGCCAAAAATCCACAGGAAGAGCATGTTGCCCAAAATGTGCGCCAGGCCACCGTGCAGGAACATGCTGGTTACAAATGGCAGCAAGGCAGCTTCGAGCGAGCCATGTCCGGCAAGCCAGGCCGGAAGGCGCGCGGGGACAACGCCATAGGTAATCTCCATCGCACGGGCAGCGTGCGGCGTCAGGGTGAATTGGTAGAAGAAGACCGCGATGTTCGTCAGCAACAGGCAGACATTGACCACAGCAAACTTACCGGAAGGATTCTCATCGCGGAGGGGAAGAAACATGGGGTCTCGAGCCTCAGGCTCTCTTTTTGTGAGCGCGTTCTGCGGCGCGCTCCAGAACAGCGCCGGAATATTGCGCCGGGTAACACTTGCGACCGCCGCGCAAGTGCTCAATTGCGCGCACGGGGTTGATACCGCCGCGAGCGCCATGGGCCTTACAATTCAAGCCGGCAGCCGCACAGCCAAACTCAAGAGTATGTTGAAGTTCCCATCCCTGCAAAAGGCCATACGCAAAGCCGGCATGGAAGAGATCGCCTGCACCGGTGGTATCTACCACGGGGACCCTGTAAGCGGGGGCGTAGACGAATTGCTCGCCATCCCACGCTAAAGCGCCTTGTTCCCCCATGGTGGTACAGGCAGTGTGCGATCCGTATTTGGCGCGTATCGCCGGAAGCGCGACCAGTGGGTCATTGGAACCGCCCAGCGGTTCGAGGATGCCGAGCGAAAGGACCGGATAGTCCACTTGCGGAAGCAGGAAGCGCAGCTCTTCACGAAATTGATCCAGGTCACACATCACCGGAACACCCGATTCGCGGGCCCAGCTTGCCGCCAGGCGAGAGGCCTCGGCATTTTCCCCGTCCACATGGACGAGGCGCGAGCGCTGGAACCATTCCTTCTTTAGGTAATGGCGGGGAAGCTTCACCTGTGGATGGCGATGGCAGAGGACGGCGCGACTGCCGCTGCGCTGTTCAACCAGGATGTAGGAGAGGCGGCTTTCCGCGCCCTTCACACGCAGAAGGTGGGACTCGATGCCGCGCTTGCGCAAATCTTTTTGATGCAGCTCGCCATTGTGGTCCGAGCCAGCCGCGCCAACGTAG
>DASSYL010000531.1:0-6892 GCA_035703315.1 Candidatus Acidiferrum sp.
GTTGGCCGAGGAATTTGCGACCCCTTCTTCCGGACACTTCCTTACCAGGGGCACAGTACCGGCGCAGTTATACTCCTCACATGGCACATCGACCGGTAAGTCTGGCCGCGATATTTCTGCTGTGCGCGGTATCGCCGTCGACAGCGCAGGACGTGCAACATGTCTCGGTTGCAGGCCGCGATGTGGCCGTCTGGAAACCGTTGGCCACACCGCCGCGGAATGGCCATCCGTTGATCGTCTTTTCGCACGGCTTCACCGGCTGCAACACGCAAACGAAATTCCTGATGCAGGCTTTAGCCAAAGCGGGCTACTTGGTGCTTGCGCCAAATCACAAGGACGCGGGCTGTCAGACCGGCCGCCACTTCGGCAATGGCGGACAGAAGCCGGAAGAGCCGTTCCGCGACGCTGCAAAATGGAATGACGAGACCTACCGCGATCGCCGCGAGGATATGGAGGCGGTGTTGAATGCGGTTCTCCGCAATCCTGAATTTGGTGGAGTTCCGGTGGACACAAAACACGTCGGGCTCGCGGGACATTCGCTTGGCGGCTATACGGTTCTGGGTCTTGCCGGCGGATGGGTCGGGTGGAAGGACACACGCATAAAAGCCGTGCTCGCGCTTTCGCCCTACTGTTCGCCGTACCTGATCAAAGGGCAGCTCGCCAATCTGAATATCCCAGTGATGTTTCAGGGCGGTACGCGCGATTCTGGCGTAACTCCAATGGTGACCAAGCGAGGAGGAGCTTACAGTCGGTCATCCAAGCCCAAATACTACGTTGAGCTTCGAGGCGCAGGCCATTTCGCGTGGACCGACCTGAACCACGCGTACGCTACTCACATCGACGCGTACAGCGTGGCGTTCTTCGACGCTTATCTGAAGGGCCAAAAAGACGATCTCGCGAAACTGTTTCAAGCAGATCGTCCCAAAGCCATCAGCGATTTGCGTTCCGCAGAATAGAAATACGAGCTACCAGGCACGCTGTTTGCGCAGCTCCGTGATGTGCGCGGTGTGGTGACGGCCATGCCACGCATACAGAAACAGCAGCCAATCCACCGTACGCGGCCCGTGGTCAGGATGAATGAAAACGCGGCCGAACTGGTCGTCCGTCAGTACCCGCAACAGACGTGTCCAGCGATCATGCAACGCGTCGAGTAGCATGAGTGACATTTCGATCGGGCCGGTCTTGGCGTCGGGAAGCTGCGCCCAGGTGTTTTCTTCGTAAGGCTTGATGGTCGGCTGCTCTTCGGTCAGCGTCAAGCGCAACCGGATGTATGCGTTGACGTGGCTGTCCGGCACGTGATGTACGACCTGGCGCACGGTCCATCCCCCCTCCCGATAAGGTGTGTCCAACTGAACGGGCGACAATCCTTCCACCGCCGCGCGCAATTTCGCGGGAGTCTCGGCGATGATTTCAATGGCCTGCTGGCGCAGGGCCGGCGTTGCTTCGAGCGGCTGCTGGAATTTACCAATCGGGTAGCGCGGATCCATGGGACAAAGGTCTCCTGAAGATAGTTTGCGAACGGAGTGCGGACGAACTGCACTGTTGGACTGTACAACGAAGAGATGGTGACATTAGAGCGCCCGATTTTCAAAACCCATTCCAAAATGGCCGCTTTGCCGGCGCTGCGGGCCGCCGGATAGGTGATGGTACAATCCCATTTCCTGCTTTGTAACTTAGGGCCGCTTAAAGAATCTAATGTCGGGAGCATCCTGAGCATGCGGAATGTGGTGATTATCGGAAGCGGCTGTGCGGGGCTGACGGCCGCGATTTACGCGGCGCGCGCCAACCTGAAACCGCTGGTGCTCGAAGGGCACGAGCCGGGCGGCCAGCTTTCGCTGACCACGCACGTCGAAAATTTTCCGGGGTTTCCCGATGGAATCATGGGCCCGGAATTGATTGAAAATATGAAGCGGCAAGCGGAGCGATTTGGGACGGAATTCAAATCCGGCGCGGTCACGGAAGTGGATTTGAGCAAGCGGCCGTTTACGGTCACCGTGAACGGCGAGCCGCATTTGACCAAGACCCTGATCGTGGCGGCGGGAGCTTCCGCGCGTTTGCTGGGTCTAAAAGGCGAGAAGGAGTTGATCGGCCGCGGCGTTTCCACTTGCGCCACGTGCGACGGCTACTTTTTCCGTGGGAAGCCGATCGCTGTGGTGGGCGGCGGCGATTCGGCAATGGAAGAAGCGAACTTTCTTTCGCGCTATGCCAGCAGGGTGTATTTGATTCATCGCCGCAATGATTTTCGCGCCTCGAAAATTATGATTGACCGTGCTAAAGCGAATCCGAAGGTGGAGTTTCTTACGCCGTACGTGGTGGACGAAATTCTTTCGCCACAAGGGCTGGTCAATGGCGTGAAGCTGCGGAACGTTGAAACCGGCGGACATAAGGACGTCGCCTTGGACGGAGTTTTTGTGGCCATCGGCCACGATCCGAACAGCACCGTGTTCAAAGGCAAGTTGGACATGGATGAAAACGGCTACCTGAAGGCCAGGCACGGCGGGATTTCTAGCGTGCCGGGAGTTTTCATCGCGGGCGACGTGCAGGATCATCGCTACCGCCAGGCGGTGACGGCTGCGGGTTCCGGCTGCATGGCCGCGATTGACGCGGAAAAGTTCCTGGAAGAGCACAAAGATTCGTAATGTCCACTCGTAAGGCCGAAAAGTCGCGGGCATAATAAGAAAGTACATGCTCCGTTCGACGCTGCTGAAATTATCCGAAAGCAAAAGTTTCGCGCGCTGGGTCACTTCCAACCGGACAACCCGCAGGATGTCGCATCGCTTTGTTGCCGGTGAAGAGCTGGATGAAGCGATTTCGGCGGCGCGCGTCTGCAACGACCAGGGAATGCTGGTCAGCCTGGATTACCTCGGAGAAAATGTCGCGACCGCAGCGGACGCACAGCGCGCGCGTGATGCCTACTTGCAAGTATTCGATCGCATCGCTGCCGAAAAGCTGGATGCCAACGTTTCGTGCAAGCTGACACAGCTTGGCCTGGATTTGAGCCCGGAGTTCTGCGAGGGGCAGGTGCATTCTATCGTCGAGCGCGCAGCTTCTTGCGATAATTTCTTGCGTGTCGACATGGAAGGCTCGGCGTACACCGAGCGCACGATTGATGTGGTGAAAAAAGTGCGCTCGCGCAGCCCGGCGATCGGAACGGTGATTCAGGCTTATCTTTATCGCAGCGAACAGGATATTCAGGATCTGCTGGCCATCGGTTGCCGGATTCGATTGTGCAAAGGCGCATACCAAGAGCCGCCGCAAGTTGCATATCCGAAAAAAGAAGATGTGGATTCCAGCTACGTAAAGCTGGTGCGGCTGCTTTTGCCCAGCGGCTTCTATCACGGAATCGCAACACACGATCCCCACATGATTGGCGCGACGATTCGCATTGCCGCCGAGACCAAAGTCTCGAAAGACGATTTCGAATTCCAGATGCTGTATGGAGTGCGAACGGATTTGCAACGGCAACTGGTGCGCGACGGCTACCGGCTGCGCATTTACATCCCCTACGGCCGCGACTGGTTCCCGTATTTCATGCGACGACTGGCCGAGCGCCCGGCGAATCTAGGCTTCTTCGTCCGCAATTTCTTTCGCTAAACAAACCGCTTCCCTACAGTGATTCGCCGGGCTTCAAGGCTTGAATCGTAAGGCCGGGGATGTCGCGCGTTTCTTCCTGCAACTTTTCCGGCGTGCCTGTTAAAACGGGAAATGTGGCGTAGTGCATGGGGATGACGTGCTTCACGTTAAGGTAGCGGATGGCATAAGCGGCTTCGCGCGGACCCATTGTGAACAGGTCGCCGATTGGCAGCATCGCGACCTGCGGCTGATAGAGCTCGGCAATGAGCTTCATGTCGCCGAACAGCGCGGTGTCGCCCGCATGATAAATGGTGGCGCCGCCGGGCATCCTCACTACCAAGCCAGCCGGTTCGCCCGCATAAATTCGGTTGCCATTTTCTTCTATCGAGTTGGAGTGCATTGCGTGCGTCATCGTGACGCTGAAGTCGCCGACTTGCTGCGTTCCGCCTTTGCTCATGGGAAGGATTTCTTGGTTGAATCCTTTGTCGGCAAGCCACAAGCAGGTTTCAAAAATGGCCACGAGTTTGGGGCGAAACTGCTTGGCGATGGCCAGTGCGTCTCCTATATGGTCGGAGTGTGCGTGGGTCAGAAAGATGGCGTCCACGCGCGACAATTTCTTCAGCGATTCGGGGCAGCGCGGGTTGGTCATGATCCAGGGATCGATGAGCGCAACCTGCCCGGACGGAGTCGTCAGCGAAAAAGCGCTGTGGCCGAAGTAGGTGATGCGATTTCCTTTGAGATCGAGCATGAGGAAGAAAGCCTCTCGGATAATTTGGGCTGAGATTCAAGGCTAAACGGAAAGCTCGACAGCGAACAAGCTCAATGCTGCGGCAAGCGCAAGCTGAAAAAGTCTCGAAACGCTGCAACACGATTGTCACAGAAGATTGACGCTACGCTTACGAGGGCACTGCCCGCGCGCGGCAAACTAAAAAAAGCTGCGTTGCCGGCAGGCGAAGTGATGGCGGCGCTGACTTTTTTCTCAACATCCATTCAAGCTGGGGGCCAAAAGTGATCCGCGTAGTGAAATTCATTGCAGTATCCGTGTTTGTTTTATTGATGTGCTCAGCGAGTCGCGGTCAGGGAACCGACGCCACTCTCACCGGCGTGGTCACCGATCCGAGCCATGCTGCAGTTAGCAATGCGAAGGTAACCGCAAAAAACAAGTCGACCAACCGGAATCAGGAAGTGACCACGGACAGTTCCGGTTCGTACTCTTTTTTGAGTCTGCCGATCGGGCAGTATTCAATTACGGTGGAACGGAACGGCTTTAACACCGCGACCATCGAGCTGACTCTTGAGACGGCGCAAAAGGGCCGCCAGGATTTTGAATTGCAGGTTGGCCAGACTACGCAAACGATCACCGTTGAAAGCTCGACGCAAAATCTGTCGACGCAGGACGCGTCGCTGGGCGCGGTAATCAGCAACAACATCGTTTCGGATACGCCGTTGTATTTGCGGAACTGGGACGATCTGTTGCGCTTGGTGCCGGGTGTTCAGTCGAATCGCTACACGGACCAGAGCGGCGCGACCAGCGCCGGCCGCACGGGCGCGTTCAACGTGCATGGCGTGCACTCGTTGCAGAATGACTTCATCCTCGATGGAATTGACAACAATACGTTTTCCGAAAACGTGCAGGAGTTGAGCACCCAAGCCTCTCGGCCGTCGGTGGACACGATCCAGGAATTCAAGGTCATCACGAATCCTTATTCTGCGGAATACGGCCGCAGCCCGGGCGCCGCGGTGGTGGTGACGACCAAGGGCGGCACCAACCAGATTCACGGGGTGCTCTACGAATATCTGAGAAACAATTTTTTTGACGCCAACGACTTTTTCTCGAATCGCAGCGGGCTGGACAAACCCAAGAACAACCAAAACCAGTTTGGCGGCAGCGTCGGGGCCCCGATTGTGCACGACAAGCTGTTCGCGTTCTTCAACTACGAGGGCACGCGGATCAGTCGCGGTGTCTCTCGTGTTTCGACGGTGCCTCGAGACAATGAACGCATTGGAGACTTCAGCCCCGCCGCGGCCGCGGCGAATGGTTTCAGCTCGCCGTATCCCACCATTTACGACCCGACCACCGGTGCTCCGTTTCCCAACAACCAAATTCCCGCTGGCGACATAGATCCCTTCGCGACCAAGATCATGGCTTTGTTTCCCGAGCCGAATTTACCGGGTGCGACGAACAACTTTATCCGCAACGCGCTGTTGACCGACGACGGGGATAGCTACAACGGGCGCGTGGACTGGGTGCCGTCACAGAAGGACACCGTTTTCGTGCGTTATAGCTATTCGAACCGCAACCGGTTTATTCCGGGTTTCTACGGTGGCATTGGCGACGGAACTTCGACGTCCGCATGGGGCCGCCAGGTCTTGAAGGGCCAGAGCGCGGTAATCGGATGGACTCACGTATTCAACCCAACTTTGGTCAACGAATTTCGCATCGGATTCAGCCGGAATTATTCGTTCGCGGCTCAGGATCCATTTGGAAAAAACCAGGTAGACGAGTTTGTTCCGGGAGTGCCGCAAAATCCCGCGGTTGCCGGCGGCATTTCGCAAATCACGCTGACCAACTTCACCTTCATCGGTTCGCCGGACTTCCTGCCGAAGCAGCAAGTGCCGCAGCAATACCAGTGGGTGGACACTCTGTCCAAGACCGTTGGGAGGCATTCGCTGAAATTCGGAGTGGATCTGCGCGCTCCGATGCGGAACATCTATCAGGACGAACCGGGGACGCGCGGCTCGCTGACATTCGACAAGATCTTTACTTGCCAACGCTCCGCTACCACCCACCAGTGCACGGGGAATACGGGCCTGTCGTATGCGGACTTTCTGCTCGGCGACGTGAAAGCCTCGCAGCTGACGAACGTCGCGTTCGTGGACCAACGGCTGTGGATGCTTTCCGGCTTTGTGCAGGACGACATCAAGTTGCGCTCGAACCTGACCGTCAATCTCGGCTTGCGCTATGACTTTTCCACGCCAGCGATGGAAGGCAAAAACGGCATGGCCAATTTCGACCCGGCAGCCAATGGCGGCGCAGGAGGGTTGGTTTTCGCCTCCGACGGCTCGATTGAAGACCGCTCGCTGGTGCAGGTCAACAAACGCAACTTCGCGCCGCGTATCGGCGTGTCTTATGCCATTACGTCCAGGACCGTGCTGCGCGGTGGATACGGAATTTACTACATGCTCTTTGAGCGGTTCGGCAGCGAGGACCAACTGGCGCTGAATCCGCCGAATCTCATCAACAACAACATCTCGCTTGGCGCCACGGCTACGGCGCCGCTGTTCCTGGCGCGCAATGGATTCCCGACGAATTTCCTGG
>DASSYL010000007.1:0-8992 GCA_035703315.1 Candidatus Acidiferrum sp.
TTTGCATGGCCCGGAAGTAACCGGGAGTGATGGGGCCGGTATCGGCGCTGGGTTGCTGGCCTTCGGGTACAGGGTGCTGGGGATCCTCGAAGGAAATGACGGCCCTATTATCGGTCATCGGCAGGACCAAGACGCCGCCCGCGGACTCCACCCCCGGCAGAGCGCGAACCTTCTCGAAATAGTCACGATAGAACTGAGGGCGCGTGTCCTTGTAATGCGCGTCGGGAGTTTCAAAGAATAGCGTGGTCAGGTGATCGGGATTGAATCCCTGATGAGTGTGCAGTAAACGTCCGAAGCTGGTGATGAGCAATCCAGCGCCGGCAGTAAGTACAAGCCCCAAGGCCACTTGTCCTACGATCAGCGAGGAGCGCAACCAGTCGCGTCCCGCGACCTCGCTTCTTCCGCCTTCTTTCAAGGTGGAAACGAGATCGGATCGGGAAGCGGCGAGCGCCGGGATGACTCCGAAAATGACCCCCGCGACGAAGGACAGACCGAGCGCGAAGCCGAGAACTCGCAAATCAACGCCGGCGTCTGCCGCACGCGGCACGCTATCGCCGACCAGTGACAAGATTGCAGGCGTAGAAAGGAACGCCAGACAGCATCCCGCCACCCCGCCGAGTACGCCGAGGCTTACGCTTTCGGCCAGGAGTTGACGAACGATCCGTCTCCGGCCCGCGCCCAAAGCCGAACGTAGAGCAAATTCGCGCTGTCGCTCGCGCATGCGGGCCAGCAGCAGGTTCGCAATGTTGCCGCAGGCAATCAGCAACACCAGTACTACGGCCCCCAGGACAACCAAAAGCACGATGCGGGTATCGCCAAGCAAAGCCGATACTGCCTTCACGACCCGGGCGGAATCGTGCCTGGTGTTGGTATTCGGATAGGCTTTCGCAAGATTTACCGCGATCATCCGCAGGTCCTGATCGGCCTGGTTGACACTAACTCCTGGCTTGAGCCTTCCGAAGGCATTCAGGAAATGCGAACCGCGATTGCTGATGTTGGACTTGGGATCCTTTGGATCATCGTCCACAGCCAACGTCGTCCATAGGCCAACTTGCGGTTGGTTTACGGGGAACCGAAACGTTCTAGGCATAACGCCGATGACCGTGTAGAGATCGCCGCTCAATTGAACTGCCTGGCCGACAATCGATTTGTCCGCGCCGAATTGCGAAACCCACAACGCATGGCTGATCAAAACGACTCGAGTGCCGGCTTTCTCTTCATCAGCGGTAAAACCGCGACCTAGTTCAGGCGACGCGCCCAGCGCCGGAACGAGATCCCAGGAGACAACCTGCGCATCGACCTGGACGGGCCGATCCCGGCCCGTCAATGTGAATTCGTTGTCGTGATAGGAGACCAGATGCTCGAGCGTATGGTTCAGAGAACGCCAGTCAAAAAAGTCGGGGTAGGAAACGGCGTTCGGCTGAGGATTGTGCGTACTAATCGATTGAGCCTCAATCAAACGTTCAGGCTGGTGGTAGGGCAAGGGGCGGAGCATAACGGCATCCACAACACTGAATACCGCGGTGTTTGCGCCGATGCCGAGCGCCAGCGTCAGCACGGCAACCGCCGTGAAACTCAGGTTCTTCCGCAGCTGCCGAAGGGCGTAACGGATGTCCTGGGCGAACGTCAGCATCGTCAGTAACCTCACTCGTAGCGCAGGGCAGCCAGGGGATCGACTCGCGTGGCGCGATACGCGGGAATCATGCAGGCCAGCAAAGCGATGAGTGCCAGCAACGCCGCCGCAGCAACGAATGTGAATGGATCGGTCGGCCTAACCGAGAAAACCAGGCTTGCCAACACGCGGCCCAGCGCAAATGCTCCGGCAATTCCGAGCGCGACGCCGAAGGCGACAGGCTTCATTCCTTCGAGCACCACCATGCGAAGCACATCGGCAAGTTTTGCGCCGAGCGCCAAGCGGATTCCAATTTCCTGAACCCGGCGCCGAACGCTGTACGACAACACGCTGTAAATTCCGATCGCGGCGAGAAACAATGCAAGAACGCCAAATGCACCGAGCAGCAGCATGTTGAAACGCTGCTGTCCGACGGAGTTGGCCATCACGTCGTTCATGCTCAATACATTGCGCACGGGAACTTCGCTGTCGATTTCGTGGACGGCATTGGTGGCGGCCGATACAACTCCTCCGGGCGCGTTGGCAGTTCGCATGACCAGGATCATCGGAAACGACTGCCATCCGCCTAGAGAGGAAGGAGTGAGCTGCGCCAAAGGCATGTAGAGCGATGAGGACGGCCGGGTTTGATCGAGCGCGTCCATTTTTACGTCGCCAACTACGCCAACAATTTCGCGAACCATGTCAGGAAAGAAGGTCAGAGTCAGGCGCTTGCCGATGGGATCTTCGCCGGGCCAGAATTCACGAGCCATGGTCTCGCTGATGAGGATGACGCCGGGCCTCCCCGCCGCGTCGGAATCGCTAAAGTCGCGTCCGCGCACGATGGGAACGCGCATCGAGCTCATGTAACCGGGAGTGGCGATGCGAACGTCCACTTCGGGCTGATCGGCCATAGCCAACGCCGGGCGCCCTTCGATTGCGATGGGCTGGTGAGAACCGCCGCCCGAGAGGGGAACATCATCGATCACACCGGCGTACTGAACACCGGGTAGAGTCCGCACGCGATCAAGTATTTGCTGATAGAAGGCGCTCTGTTGAAGCGGCGACGGAAATTTAGAACGTGCCACCCCTAGAGTCATGGTCATGACGTTCTGCGAATCGAATCCGGGATTAACGTGCTGCAATTGCTGGAAGCTGCGAATCATCAGGCCGGCGCCGAACAGAAGAACGAGTGAGAGAGCAACTTCCGCGATTACCAGTGCGGTCCGCGTACCGTGGCCGCTGGAGTCGGAATCGGTACGGCCCAGGCCCTGTTTCAAGGCTTGATTTACGTTGGGCCGGCTCAGGCGGATTCCCGGCAAAACTCCGGCGAGAATTCCCGTAAGTACGGAAACCAGGACCGTGAAAACAAGCACAGTCAGGTTGAGGCTCACATCAGCGGAGTGCGGCACCTTGTCTGCAAGGAATGCCATGATGAGGCGCACGCCAAATTGGGCGTAGATGAGCCCGACAGCTCCGCCTGTAAGCGCAAGCAGGACGCTTTCGACCAGAATTTGGCGGAGGACGCGCGCCGAGGAAGCGCCCATGGCCGCACGAATCGCGATTTCCTTCTGGCGGCTGAATGTTTTCGCCAGCGTGAGGTTGGCGACGTTCACGCAGGCGATCAGCAGCACAAATGCGACGGAGCCGAGCAGAACCAAGAGAGCGGGCCGCACGTCACCGACGATGTCTGCGTGTAAGGGGCGGACCGTCGCTCCCCAACCTTTGTCGTCTTCGGGATACTGCTGTTCAAGTCGGGTGGAGATGGTGTTCATCTCGGCCTGGGCCTGGTTCAGGTCAATGCCGGGCTTGAGTCGCGCCATCACGACATAGTGGTGTTCCCCGCGAACTGCGCGCTCTTTGTCGGTCCATGCCATCGGCGTCCAGAGTTGTGCGAACTCAGGAACGCGAAAATCGCGCGGCATCACTCCGGCAACGAGAAAATTCTGCCCATCGAGGTTGATGTTTTGACCTACGACGCCGGGGTTAGATGCGAAGCGCTCGCGCCACAGGCCATAGCTCAAAACGACCACGTTCGCCTTTCCCTGCTGATCTTCCTCCGGTAGCAACGCGCGGCCGAGAAGGGGCTCGACTCCCAGCAGTGAGAAAAATGTGGATGACACGGCGCAGGCGTCCAGCTGTTCGGGCTTATCGCTGCCTGTGGCCGTGAAGCTCCGGTAGCTGAAAATGGTCATCTGCTCGAAGACGTGATTCTGGCTTTGCCAGTCGATGAAGTTCGCGGCAGACACGGCGAAGGTTGAGATTCCCGGGAAGCTCTTGGCCGGCGGAACGTGCCACACGCGCACCAATTTGCTGGGCTCCTTGTAAGGGAGCGGCTTCAACAGGACGCCATCGACCACGCTGAAGATCGCTGTATTCGCGCCGATGCCCAGCGCAAGCGTGAGCACCGCAACCACTGCGAAGGCCGGACTTTTTCTCAGTTGCCGCAAAGCGTAACGAAAATCCTGGAAGAGTCCATTCATGGGAGCGACCTCCTATTCGCAACGCAGCGCGATGATCGGATCAACACGAGCGGCGCGACGCGCAGGGATGTAACTGGCCAGCAACGCGGCTGCCCCAAGCAAAACAGCAACGCCGGCCAGCGTCGGCACGTCCCACGAACTCACGCCAAAAAGCAGACCACGCATCAACATTGCGCCTGCGACCGCGCCCGCCAGGCCTAGCGTGATGCCAACTGCCGCGAGCCGTCCCGCTTCCTTCAAAACCAGCTGGTAGACCGAAGTCCGTTGCGCTCCGAGGGCCATGCGAACACCGATTTCGCGCGTCCGCTGGCTGACCGAGTACGCAATCACGCCATACAAACCGACCACACCAAGCACCAAGGCCAGGCCAGCAAAACCACCCACCAGCCAGGCTGACGAACGATGCAGATATGCGCTTGGGGAATCACTGATTTTGTCGTTCATGGACATTTCTTCCTGGGTGCCAAGGGCTGGGTCCACCTGGCGAACGGCCGATACCAGCGTGGGCAATAAAGAACGCTCGTTCTCGGATGTACGGACCACGGCATAGAACGAACTGTCGGTATTCTGTTTAAACGGAACATACTCGGCGGGCCAGAGAGCGGCGTCCAGCGAACCATCGCGCACGTCGTCCACGACTCCGACGATTTCGCGCAGAGATTTCGGCGACAGTTGGGTGTCCCCATATTTCCGTCCAATGGGGTCTTCGCCGGGAAAATACTTCTGGGCCAGCGTCTTGTTGATGATCGAGACCAGCGGCTTGGTGGAATCATCTGACTCCGTGAAGAACCGGCCGTTCAAAAGCTTGGCGTGAATGGTGGAAAAGAATTCCGGCGTGACCGCGCGATTATTCACTTCATTGTGCTCGCCGCTGTAAGGCTTCCCAACAAATCGGATCCAATTGGTGTTGCAGTTGCAGCTCACAGGCAGCGTACTGGTAAGGGCCACCCCTTGAACGCCGGGCAATTGGCGAAACCGCTCCATGGTCTTGTTAGCGAGCGCGATTTGCTGTTCTTCCTTCTCATAACCGACGTCCGGAGCAATGATAAGCAACGATGCGACGTGCCCGGGATCGAAGCCCAGGTCGACATGCAGCAAACGAAAGAAGCTCTTGCCAAGCAGCCCTGCACTCACGAGCAAGATGACCGCCGTCGCCAATTCGAGCGTCACGAGGTTGGCGCCCAGTTTTCTCCAGACCCGGCCTGCGGCGCCGCGTCCTCCTTCAGCCAGGTCGCTTCGCAAATCCACGAACGATGTGCGCAACGCCGGGGCAATCGCGAAAACCACGCCGGCGACCAACGCGATCGCCACGGCGAACAAAATTACCCGGAAACTTAGCCCGAGACCCTGCAAGTACGGCATGCGGCCAAACATGTCCGCGGGAATCAGTTGAATCAGAACACCCACCGCCCAGGAGGCAAGAACCAGTCCTAAAACAATGCCAGCGGCCGTGAGAACCATGCCTTCGGTCACGAATTGACGGAAAAGCCGGCCGGCAGAAGCACCCAAAGCTCCGCGCACGGCCATTTCTCGCCTGCGGCTTTCCGAACGAACCAGCAGCAGGCTGGCCACATTGACGCAAGCGATAAAAAAGAGCAGTCCGGCGCCGGTCAACAGCATCAGAAACAGCGGCCTGACATTTCCCACCATGGAGTCGCTAAGCGTGATGACGGAGGCAAATTGCCCGCGATTGGAATCCGGATATTGATTTTCGAGTTGCTTCGCGACGGTATTCAGGTTCGCATCGGCCGCGGCCACCGTGACTCCATCCTTCAAACGTGCCACACCGTACAAGTTGTGGCAGCTGCGCCGTTTTTCGCATTCCATTGTGGGCTGCAGCGCGGTCCAGAATTCCGCCCGGCCGCGTAAGGCAAACTGGAATTCTTTCGGCAGCACGCCAATGATCGTATAGGCCTTACCGCTGAGCATTACGGTTTGGCCGAGAATATCCGGGCGACTGGAGAAGCGATCCCGCCAAGTTGCAGCGCTCAAGAGAACCGTTGGCGGCGCGCCTACTTTGTCTTCGCCTTCATAAAAATCTCTGCCAAGTGCGGGTTTTACGCCCAGGGTGCGGAAAAAACCGTCGCTTACTTGCGCCGCTGACACCGGCACGGCGCCGTTCGGAGCCTGAAACAGATAACCGCTGCCGTGCCAAACGTCCATCGAGCTGAAAACCGTGTTCATCTTCTTCCAGTCGACGTAGTCGAGATAGGAAAGGTTGGCGCGCGGAAACATCGCGCTACCTTCTGTGACATCCACCAGCCGCGAGGAATCACCATAGGGCAAAGGCTTGAGTAGCGCGGCGTCCACAAAGGCAAAAATAGCCACGGTCGCGCCAATCCCCAGCGACAATGTAAGAACGGCGATGAGGCTGAAGCCAGGCGCTTTCCGCAACTGCCTCAGTGCATACCGCAGATCGTGGATTAGTCCGCTCATTGCACGTTCACCCCGTCCGTTCGTAACGCCGCGTCAACCTCGGGTGGAATGACCAGAAAAGTTCGCCTTATGCGGTTGCGTCCTGCGTTTGCCTTTGCAAGTCTTCCTCGGCAACGACTTTGCCGTCGAAAAGACGAATCTCGCGCTCCGCTTGCAGTACAAAGCGCGGATCGTGCGTGACCATGCAGATGGTGGCACCTTCTTGGTGCAATTCCTGCAGCAGCTTCATCACGGCTTCGCCATTGTGAGAATCGAGGTTCCCAGTCGGCTCGTCCGCCAGCAGAATGGAGGGATGACCGCCCAGAGCACGCGCTACCGCTACGCGCTGTTGCTGACCGCCGGAAAGCTGCGAAGGATAGTGGCGCAGCCGGTGCGCCATGCCGACGCGTTCCAGAGCTTCCATCACTC
Organism: Candidatus Acidiferrum sp.; assembly: GCA_035703315.1. Lineage (GTDB taxonomy): Bacteria > Acidobacteriota > Terriglobia > Acidiferrales > UBA7541 > Acidiferrum. The sequence continues at coordinate 6,937 of DASSYL010000007.1, forward strand.
TGGGCTTGCGCTCCGCGGACGGCATTTTCTGCCGGTAGGTGAGCGGCAGCTCGACATTCTCATAAACCGTCAGATCGCCGATGAGGTTGAAACTCTGAAAAATGAATCCGATTTCACGATTGCGAATCCTCGCCCGCGCCGCAAAGTCCAGGCTTTCCACCGGCTGGCTGTTCAAGTGATACTTCCCTGCCGTCGGCGAATCGAGCAGGCCCAGGATCGAAAGGAGCGTTGACTTTCCGCAGCCGGAAGGGCCGGAAATCGCTACATACTCGCCCTTGCGGATCGTGAGGTGGATCCCGGAAAGCGCATGAGTTTCGATTTCGTCCGTGTAAAAAACTTTAGTGAGTCCTTCGATATCGATCAACGACTGTCCTGCTTCGCTCATGAGTTCTTCACCTCGTTTTGTCAGTCCAACCGAATTCTTTCCGCATTGTCCCAACGAGACATGTCCGACAGAATGACGGTGTCATGCTCGCGCAGCCCTTCTAGCACCTGGATGGAATTCACCGACGCTCGTCCGACCTTCACCGGGACTCGCACCGCGCCCTTTTCATCGGGGTCGAGCTTGAACAAGCTGATCGTGCTCGTCTCCTGCCCGAACGCAGGACGTCCCACATAGAGCACGTCTTCCAGGCGTTCCAGGTCGATCGTGCCATCCACGCTTAAATCCGGCCGCGCACCTCTTGGCAATTCACCGGTCAGCTTTACGTCGACCGTCACGGTGCCGTTTTGCACGCCGGGGTCGACGCGCATCACAGTACCGGGAACCGTTCCGTTGTGCGTGTCAACGATGGCCGGTTGCCCGATCTGCACATCGCGCGCTTGCGTTTCGGCCACTTTCAAGGTCGCCATCAAATGATTTGGCTGAACCACTTTCGCCAGCATGGTTCCTGGTAGGACGTGTTGCCCGACTTGCAGGGGCAGATCAACCAGCACGCCTTCGATACCGGCACGCACCTTCAACGCCTCCAACTGCTTCTGTTTCAGATCTGCCAGCGCACGCATCTGATCCACCTTGGCTAGCTGCTCCGCTACCTGCGAATCAATCGCTTTGCGGTTGATCTCCAAGCGCTCGACTTCGAGCGAGTTTCGAATCGCCAGCTCTTCCGCTTTGGTTTGCGAATTCTTGTAGTTAATTTCCGGCGTCAGGCCGTTATCGCGTAGCTCCTTTTGCATATCCGCCTGCAGCTTTGCCTGCGTGTAGTCGGAGGTTACCGTTGCCGCTGCGGCCCTTTGATTCATCAAATCGCTCTGCACTTTTACGCGCATGCTCTCGAGCGCCGCTTGTGCCGCTTTGAGCTGGAGCCTGGCATCCAAAGCCGCCTGCTCCACCTGCGGATTGCTCATCTCCAGAATGATGGTGTCGGCTTTTACCTGTGAACCGGGCAGCTCCCTAATCCGCACCACAGTCGCGTCTGTTTCCGCCGGAATTTGCCGAATAAATTCCTGACTCGGAACGAGTGAGCCGAGGCCGCGAACCTGCCGCAACATCGGTCCTCGCTTCACTGTGTCTGTCCAGACCGTGCTCCGCTCAACAGATGGCGCTGCCGGTTTCAGGCGCGAAACTCCAAAGGTTGCCGCCGCCAGAGCCACAAACGCGACAGCTCCAACGATGATCTGCCGCTGGCGTTTCTGCTTTTTGAATTCTGGCCGTGCTATGTCCATGAATGTTCTTTCTGCAAACCGCAGACCAACCGGTCTATCTCGCAACTAGCTCAGAAATAAGAAGGTACGTTAGCGGCTCTTAATTGTTCCCATGCGAATCCGTCCGGTCCCGGACTCCACTGTCCGCTAGTGGACATTAGCCAAGGTTGGCTTCTTAAAGGGACGATACGGATCTTGAAAAGTTTGGCCTGAGTCTAGTTCGGTGGGGGGACTCGATGAGGAAAACAATGTAGCTCGCAAAGGGTAAAGACGAGCGGCGAGCCCGGTAAATCAGGAAAATTCGACTTCGTCTCTATTTTTCAATCAGGCAACAAAACATTTGCCGAGTCCGGTTTCCGTCAGCCGTTCGGAGATGTTAGCTCCTTCGAGGTGATCTCATACTTGAAGTTAT